>JBBRCO010000028.1:0-30216 GCA_038204755.1 Verrucomicrobiales bacterium | reverse complement strand
TTGTGGTCCGCACTGTCCTCGGTGCGATTTTTTGCATGGGCTGGCCTATCAGAACCGCACTGCGGCGTGTGGGGACCACTTTCCAGAATCGCCGCGTAGAGCGCGGCGCGGCAGGCGCGGGTGAGGAGGGCGTGGGGAATCAAAGAAGCAGGCGATTGTTCCCAAGTCCGAACCGAACGCACGAAGTTTGAAGGTGCTGTAGTTTTCTTGCCCGCGAAGAATTCGGGCGATGTAAACTTCGTCACACGCCTCCTGCCGCAACCCCGCCTGGCAGCCGTGGGCCACGGCTTGGTAGAGCGGCTGGAGGTCTTCGAGCGTGGGCTGATCGCCTTCCTGCGTGGTGGCGCAGAGGTGTTCGAAAAGCCGCCGGTGGG
Source organism: Verrucomicrobiales bacterium (assembly GCA_038204755.1). Classification (GTDB taxonomy): domain Bacteria; phylum Verrucomicrobiota; class Verrucomicrobiia; order Verrucomicrobiales; family Akkermansiaceae; genus Luteolibacter. The sequence continues at coordinate 29,842 of JBBRCO010000028.1, read as the reverse complement.
CCGCGCGCCAGGCTTCCGCTTCAGCCCCAACGGGGCGTGCCATGCCAGCCTGGGGCAACGCCCCAGGTCCCTTGGCCCCCCAAAATCCCGGAGCCCTGAAGGGGCGGGACACCCGCCTCTTGTGCCGCCCCTACAGGGCTTGCGGAATCGTGCTTCGCCGCCAAACCCAGGGCGTTGTCCTGGCCTGGCTTGTTTCGCCCCGTTGGGGCACGGAGTTCCCGCGCGAAATACTCCCGGATGTGCGGATGCGCATCAAGCGAGACGAGCGCGCCGGACGCGTCGCGGTTCACCGTGAACAGTTTCGCGGCTTCGAGGCCGCTGAGGCAGAATTCCCAATCGTCGTCGGCCAGCCCGTCGAGCGGTTCGGTGAGGCCGGGGATGGGTTCGTGCCGCAGGGCCGCGAGGCAGCGGGCGTCGGCGGGCCGGTCGAACAGGCCCATGAGCCGCAGCACGGCCACTGCTCGTTTCCCGTGTTTCTGCGTCTCTCGTTCGCTCTGGCTGAAAAGACGGCGAAGCCACGCTCGAAAGCCTCTTGGCTCAAGCCAATTCACATACGCATTCAGAACACGGAAGGCGTGTCCGCCGCTGATTTGATCGTCGGCTTTCTCGAACTTCACGCGGTCGCGCTGGCGGATGTCGCCGAAGGATCGAGATTTGCAGACATAGGAGGAAGATAGTTGGAATTGAGAAAGGCCTACTTCGCCCGCATCCGGTTGTTCTTCGGATGGTGCTCTGGTTCGCAGAGGCCGGGGGCTTCCATGAGCGGGGGAGTTGCCTCGGTGTGGGGAATGGTATGCATTCGGGCGATGGTGATAAAGCGCGGCTAGAGTATCCGTAGCGGCGTTAGCGGGGCAGGGCGAAACCGGAGGGGGACTGAACGCGGGTTACAACTGCCGGAGGTTCCCTTGGATCCGCAGATCTGATGTTTTGCTGGGCGGTGCGTCCGCGGTCCCTATACTCGCGGCAGACGATGATCCGTTTTTCCGCGCAATTCCTGGCTGCCCTCAAGTGGCTGGCCGTGCTCATTCCGATGGCCGCATTGATCGGTTCGGCGTCCGCGTTTTTCCTCTGGATGCTCGATGCGGTGACGGTGTTCCGTTTTTCGAATCCATGGCTGCTGTGGTTTCTACCCATCGGCGGGCTGGCGGTGGGCTGGCTCTATCACCGTCACGGGAAATCCGCGAATGATGGAAACAACCTGCTCATCGATGAAATCCATCAGCCGGCTGCGGGAGTGCCGCGGAGGATGGCACCGCTGATTTTGATAGGCACGCTGGTCACGCACCTGTTCGGCGGGTCGGCCGGACGTGAGGGCACGGCGGTGCAGATGGGCGGAAGCATCGCGGGGAGTTTCGCGCGGGTTTTCAAGCTGGATGAAGCCGGTGTGCGCGTGCTGTTGATGGCGGGTGTGGCAGCGGGCTTCGGCTCGATTTTCGGCACGCCGATCGCCGGCACGGTGTTCGCGCTGGAGGTTCTGGTGATCGGGCGGATGCAGTATGATGCGCTGGTTCCGTGTTTCATCGCCTCCGTCGTCGCGGACTGGGCGTGCCATTCGTGGGGGATCGGGCACACGCAATACCACGTCGCGGTTACGTCCGGCAGCTTTCGTGCCGAGCCGCTGCTGATGGGAAAAGTGATTCTAGCAGCGGCGATGTTCGGCCTGGCGAGCCTGCTTTTTTCCGAGTCGTCGCATCGGCTTGGCGCTGTTTTCAAACGCTTCATCCCGCGCCCGGAATTCCGCCCGGCGGTCGGCGGGCTGATGGTGATCGGCCTGTTTTTCCTTGTCGGCACGCCGGACTACCTCGGCCTCGGCGTGTTGGGAAACCGCCCGGATGCGATCACCCTGCCTGCGATGTTCGGCAGCATGGAAATCCCGGCGTCGGCTTGGTTGTGGAAGCTGGTTTTCACGGTCGTGACCCTGAGCGCCGGATTCAAAGGCGGGGAGGTGACGCCGCTGTTTTTCATCGGCGCGGCTTTGGGAAATGCCCTTGCCCATTTGCTTGGCGCGCCGGTCGATCTATTCGCTGCCATCGGCTTCGTCGCCATCTTCGGTGCGGCCAGCAACACCCCGCTGGCCTCCACCATTCTCGGCATGGAGCTCTTCGGCGCGGGCAACGGCCTCTACATCGCCACCGCCTGCATCGTCGCCTATCATTTCAGCGGTCACACCGGGATCTATTCCTCCCAGCGCTTGGCCATCCCGAAATTCCGCCCGTTCCACCGCGACAAGTGACTTGCCTGCCGCCGCCCGGTCCGCTATCCACTGCGTCCGCCCGCGCGGCACCGATGCCCCCGTAGTTCAATGGATAGAACAAGGGTTTCCTAAACTCTAGATTCAAGTTCGATTCTTGACGGGGGCATTCCCGAAAAATCAAATCAGCAGTGCCGGGGCGATGGAGAGTGCTTTTACCGTGTTGCGGATGTGGGTGGCGTTCAGGCTGCGCTCGCCATGGATGAGGCGTGAGGAGGTGGAGCGGTCGATTCCGGTTAGCTCGCCCCACTTGCTGGCACTCATGCCGATGTTTACGAGGTGGGCGGCAAGGAATTCGAGAGGCGCGAGGTTTTGCAATCCCGCCACGTTGTGATCCTCGAAATCCGCCGCGAGGGTGGCGAGAGGGTTGAGGTAACCGGCTTGGTCTATTGTCAGTCACCAGCGAAGAAGCGGACCGGATGGCTAGGATATGGGTCTCATCGTATTTCCTCACAGTCTCGGCATGGGTTGCTCGACGCTTGTGGATTGGAGGGTGCGGGAGTGATTTGGGTTTCCTGCGGTCCACCTGCGGGAATCAACGCAATGAAAGGAATTTTGAAAACCACCGCCCTGCTGTGGGCCGGGGCGGGATTGTTGGAAGTCGCTTCTGCCGAGGCCACCGGATTGTTTGTCGGAAAACCCGCGGAGGGATCGGATATGGACCGGCTGTGGTCGGCTCCAACACTCTATCACAATAAGGCGAATCCCCTTCTTCAGGATCTGGCGCTCGTCGGTCAGCTCCAGACGCAATACGCATACGGCTCGGACGATTCCGGAAACTTCGGCACGGCCGACCGGGCGAAGGACGGAAACTGGGGCGACATCGAGGTGCGCCGTTTCCGTCTCGGGCTGAAAGGTCAGCTGTTCGGAAAACTGACGTTTCTCAACCTGACGGATCTCAACCCCGACCTGTCGCCGAGGATTTACAAACGCACGCCGGAAACTTATTTCACCTGGACGGAAAGTGACACGTTCGCTCTATCTGCCGGGAAGACCGAGCTGAAGTTCAACCGCGAGCAGGAGTATTCATCGCGGGATTTCCTGCCTTTCGAGCGCTCGGCCCTGGGCAACATGTTCTACGGCGGCGAGCTGGCCGGGATGTGGGTTTGCGGCAAAGGCATCGGCGGCGGCTGGCTTTATTTCCTCGGAGCCTACAGCAATGATCGCGAGGACGAATGGTCCCACTTCGATGGCGGGGCGATGGTCCTGGCGAAAATCGGCTATAATTATACCAAGGCCACTGACTTCGATCTCGCCGAGGTGAAGGCCCAATACCTGCGCAACACCGATCCCGGTTATGCGGCTTCCGCCAACTGCCTGGCTTCGCCGTCCTACTCGGACTGCATTTCCATTTCAAATCAACTCGGCAAGGGTCCATGTGGACTAACGACGGAATTCCTCTGGGGAAATGGCGCAAACGGCCGGCCTGATGTCTGGGGAATTTCGGCGATGCCGACGTATTCGTTTTCAGAAGAACTGCAGTGGATCACGACTTTTGAAGTCGCCAGCAGCAGCGGGGACAATGGTGTGTTACTGCCCGCCCGCTATGAAGCACTTTCACCCGGCGCTGGTGACAAGAGCGGCGACGCCTATTTCGCCGGATATGCCGGGCTGAATTACTACCTCCACGGCCAACAGATGAAGCTCATGTCCGGCGTCAAATACAGCTATCTCGACGGCGGGCCCGGCGGCGGGGATTTCAACGGCTGGACGTTTCTCGCGGGCGTGCGGATGGCGTTCTAATCGTTTTCCAGGACGATGCGGTAGTTTGCCTTCCCCGCGCGGAGGTGGTCGAGCGCGGCGTTCACATCCTTCATCGCGAAGGTCTCGATCACCGGCGCGATCTGGTGGCGGGTGCAAAAATCCAGCATCGTCGCCACCGTCGCGGGTGATCCGAGCGGAGAGCCGGAAATCGATTTTCTCCCGCCGATCAGCGAAAACGCGGCGACCGGCACCGGCTCCAGCACCGCTCCCACGAAATGCAGCCGCCCGCGCGGCGCGAGTGCGGCGATGTAGGCGTCCCAGTCCAGAGCGACATTCGCGGTGACGAGGATGAAATCGAGCGAGCCGGCGATTTTTGTCAGCGCCGCCTTGTCACGGGTGCCGACAATGTGGTGCGCACCGAGTTTTTTCGCCTCCGCCGCCTTCGCCTCGTTGGAGGTGAACGCGGTGACCTCGCAGCCCCATTTGTTCAAAAACTGCAGCGCCATGTGGCCGAGCCCGCCGATGCCGATCACGCCCACGCGGTCGGTCGGCTTCACGCCGAAATCGGTGATCGGTGCGAAAACCGTGATGCCGCCGCAGAAAAGCGGACCGGCACTGAGGGGATCGAGTTTTTCGGGAAGTTTGATCGCCCACTCCCAATTCGCGCGCACCCGGTCGGCGAATCCACCGTGGCGGCCGACGATGGTCTGCTCGCCCTTGGCGCAGAGATTGTGGTGCCCGGACAGGCAGGGATGACACGACATGCAGCTCCCGGCGAACCAGCCGAGCCCCACGCGGTCGCCGATAGCGAGGCCTTTCACCTGATCGCCGGCTTTTTCGATGACGCCCACCACCTCATGCCCGGGAACGAGCGGAAAGCTGGAATTTCCCCAGGCGTTGTCCAACATCGAGAGGTCCGAGTGGCAGATGCCGCAGGATTCCACCTTCAACTGGACCTGTTCCGGATGCAGCGGGCCGGGGTGGAAGTCAAACTCCTGGAGTGCTTGTCCTGCTTTAGTTGCCGCCCATCCGTGGAAATTTCCATTCATCCACCTACCATGGAGAAAAAACGCGATCGTGCAAATTCCGGGCACGGAAAATTTCCAATCCGCGGGTTTATCTGACTTCTAATCAGATCGCGGGTTGACTTTCCCCATGGAATCGAAAAATGATCCCTCGACTTTTTTTTGCTGCAAGTTTTACTCCGGCGAACCACTCGCTTGATTGGGCGGGATAGACTCCGCCATCTGCATTTCCCGATATGAAAAAATCCACTTTCTTACGATCCACCTGCCTTCTGGCCCTGCTCGCGGGCCTCGTCGGTTACGCCACCGCAGCCCCTTACGGTCGTGATGGCCGCGAGGTTGAATGGGTCCAACCTGACGGTCAGAAACTCAAGCTGCGGGTTTTCGGTGACGAATATTATGCGCGCACGGAAACCGCAGAGGGCTACACCGTGACTTACAGCGCGAAAGACGGTGCCTATTATTACGCGGGACTTTCCGCCGATGGCTCCGATCTGGTCCCCCTGCCGCTCATGGCCGACAAGCCTGCGGCCGAAGCTCTCATCCCACACCTCGATCTTTCTGGGGAGAAAATCCGGGAGAAAAGCCAGGCCCGTCACAGCAAGGCCGATGAGGAGCGCAAAAAACGCTGGGCCGCGCGCGTGAATGCAGCGCATACCGTCCGTTCCGCCCGAGGTGGCGCCGTCGCCCCTGCCGCACTGGCGGCCGCGAGTGCTCAGGCGGCCCCGGTCACCGGCGACAAACTCGGCCTGACCGTTCTGATCCAGTTCCCTAACGATGAAACCACCGCCGCCAAGGATCCGGTAAGCTTCCCAACCGACCGGAATAAAATCGTCCGCTATTGCAACGGAGTGGGATATACCGAAGACGGCAATACCGGCTCGGTGCGCGATTTCTTCTTCGATCAATCCGGCGGCAAGCTGAGTTACACGCAATTGGTGACTTCCATCGTCACCATGCCCAAGGCGAGGAACTTTTACAACTACTCGGACTATCCGAGGAATAAGGTCTTCCGCCAAGATTCCGGAGACGCCCTGCTCACTGCTGCGATCGCGGCCCTCAAAGCGGCCAATTTCGATTTCTCGGCACTCACTCTGGGCGAGGACAATCGGGTGTTGGCCACCAACATCCTGTTTGCTGGTCCGGATTCCGGAGTATGGGCGCAGGGTCTCTGGCCCTATCAAACCACTCTGCCTCAGGATATCAACGTCGGGACCACCGGAGCACCCATCTACATTTCCTCCTATCAGCAGACCAACATCGAAAACGCGGCTCCCGTCATCGGCACTTTCTGCCATGAGAACGGCCATCTTCTTTTGGATTATTCCGATCTCTACGACTACGGCCGCGAATCCCAAGGCGTCGGCGATCACTGCCTCATGGGTGGAGGAAACTACAACAACCGCGGCAAGACCCCGTCTCCGATCAATGCCTATTTCAAGGACGCCGTAGGCTGGGCAAATGTGGTCGAGCTTACGACCTTGGATGCCGTAACGGTTTCCCTTCCCACCACCGGTAACGTCTCCTACCGCCTCGCGAAGCCGGGCAATCCCACCGAGTTTTTCATCGTCGAAAACCGCGGTGATGGTGACAAATGGGCCAAATATTCCATCGATAAGGGCATCGCCATCTGGCACGTTGATTCAAGCGTCATAGGCGATGATAACGAGCAGATGACCTCCGAGCGGCATTACGAGGTTTCGCTGGAGCAGGCGGATGGAAAGTTCGATCTCGAATTCAACAAGAACCGCGGTGACTCCGGAGACCTTTTCGCTACCGGGAAATCGCTTTTCACAGACGCCACCCTGCCGAACGCCAATTGGTGGGACGGCACCGATTCGGCATTCAAAGCCCGCATTCTCACTGCGGCGGGGCCCTCTACGAACGTGCATTTCGGCAGAATCCCGGTCAATACCATCGCCGTTGCCAGTCCTAATGGCGGTGAAGTGTTTTATGCGAAACAGACCGTCGTGATCGCTTGGGACGCCAACATCCAGGGCAACGTGAAGATCGATCTCTACAAGGGAGACGTGCTGAAATCCGTGCTCTCGCCAAATGAACCGAACAGCGGCAAGTTTGCCTGGGTGGTGCCGTCCTCCATGCGTCTCGGGGCCGGCTGCACGTTGAAAATCAGCAGTCTGACCAATTCCGTGCCCGCTGTGGATACCAGTGATTCAATATTCACCGTCGGTGCCCCTACTTTCCCGCTGAATAATGCAATTCCTTACGGTTGGAGCGAGCCCGGTTCCGCCGCCGCCTCTTGGGTGGTCACCAAAAAGAACGCCGTTGAAGGTAGATACTCCCTCACCAACAAGCCGATTGGTGACGGCAAAACCGCCGCCATCGCCTACAAGTCGAATTTCAGCGCCGGCAAAATCACATTCTACATGAAGACCTCATCGGAAAGAGGCTTCGACTACGCCCGCTTTTTCATCGACGGCGTGCCGCAGGTGATGGTGAAGAAGGAAGGAACCAAGGGAATCTCCGGCCAGACTCCATGGACCTTCTTTTCGTTTCCGCTTTCCGCAGGAACCCACACACTTAAATGGACCTATGAGAAGGATGACACTTACACGTCCGGCCAGGACAGCGCCTGGCTGGACGCCGTGATCCTGCCTATCACCACTCAGGATATCGTGGTGCAGGACCCTGCTGGCGAAAATCTTCTCGACGGTAGTGGAATCACCACCTTCCCGACTACCCAGAAAGGCTTTAAGTCGAAGCCGCAGGTTTTCACCATCAAGAACAAGGGCAAAGCCGATCTGACCAACCTCAAGATCGTCGGGTCAGGCGGCAGTGTCGGCGATTTCATCGTTAGCCAGCCACTCAAGAAAACACTCCGACGTGGAGACACCACTACCTTCGAAGTCACTTTCTCTCCCACGGCGCTCGGTTCCCGTACCGCGCAAATCCAGGTTCTCAGCAACGATGGTGACGAGTCCACTTTTACGATCTCGCTGCAAGGTAAGGGCGCTGGGGCGCCGAAAATCGTGGTGTTTCTAACGCCGGACAAACCGTTCAAGGATGGCAAGTCGGTCGTTAATTTTGGATTTGCCACAGTGAAAACCGAGGGCAAAACGAGGACCTTCACGATCAGCAACCGAGGCGACGCCGTTGTGGATAGCCTCAAGATTACCAAAACCGGATCAAACAAAGGTGATTTCCAAATTGGCGCGCTGGGCGTGAATTCACTCGACCCCGGTGACTCCACGACTTTCTCCGTAACCTTCAAGCCCTCACGCCCAGATCACAGAATCGCGGACCTGCACATCGCGAGTAATGATTTGAGGAGGGGGGTGTTCGACATCAGCCTCACCGGGACTGGAGCCCCGATGATGGCCGCCAGGAGCAGCTCATCCACTGGACGAACCGCTGGTGGCATTGTTGCTGCGGTATTTGGTGCCGAAGCAAAAGCGATCACCGGCTTTGAGGTGATCAAAGGTGAGAAATACCTGGCGCTCTCGGTCGCCAAACTTCCCGGCGGTCTTTCTGTTGGGACCGTGGAAGTTTCCTCCGACCTGCTGGACTGGTATAGCGGTAAAAAGCACACCACCGTGCTAATTGATGACGAAGCGACACTCAAGGTGCGTGACAACCTCCCGTATCGTCAGGATGCGAAGCGCTACATCCGCCTGAAGTGACCGGCGTTATCTGTCCGCAATGATTCACAGCCACCGGGATCAAAACCCGGTGGCTTTTTTGTGGGAATATTTCGGCACGCGAGAGTCACGCTCCGGGGCCGGGCGGGCGGGAGTGGGAATTCCCGCTCACACTGCCGCGCATGAGGTTTTGTGGTTCTTGCTGAGTGCTCATCTTGAGATGGCCTGTCTTTCCCCGTGGTTCAATCTTCAGGGCAACGCCGGGAAAAGTCGCCAAAGGTGGGTGACCTTCGGGTGCTGGTCGTTCTGCGGGAGCAAATCATCCACCCCGCATCCATTTAAGGCCGCCCCGCATCCATCCAAGCCTCAGATATCCTGACCTCGAAGGAAATGACAAGATCCGGGAGAGGTATAGTCCGCAGCAGATTTCTGATTCCCCGACGGGGATCCGTCCCACAGCTCAGGGTTGGTGCAGAACACCTATCTTGGGAAAATGCCCCGCGCGAATCCAAACCCCAACGGGCATGCGCGTCAAGTTAACGAGGTTTTCCCTTCAATCACGGGCTTTTGAGGGTTGATACGGCGGAGTACAAACGTGTTGCGATCTTCCACCAGCCATTCCATTTCCTCGCCCTTTTCAATTCGCGCTGCTTCAGCCAACGCTGCTGGAAAATTCACGTAGTAGGATTTCGTCGTGCCGCGCTCGACCCGTTGAATTTTGATTTTATGGCCCATTTTTTCGGTTTTTCGGTAAATCGCACTTAACTTGATAATAGCATTAATACTATTATCAAGGAGTGATGCGAAAAAAGGCGAGAAACACCTTCACGCCCCGACGATGCCACCCTTCCCGGCGTTTTGTCCATCTGAGAAATACTCCTCTCCCAACAGATTCTTGAACAACCCGCCCGCGAAGCGGGTGTCATCCAGCGCAAGGCCCGCAAGGTCGATCCCCTCCACCTGCTGGCCGCCCCTGTTAGCAAGGAAACCGCCGACCTCAGGCGGATGCGTGCCCAAAAGGAAACCAAAGGACACAATCCTTCCGCTGCGGTGCTGGAACTCATGGATTGGACCATCTTTCTCACCAACATTCCCGCGACTTGCGCAGTCTTCAGGGAGATCCTCGGAATCTACGGGTTGAGATGGCGCATCGAGGTGATCTTCAAGGCATGGAAAAGCCACTTGAAATTTGATCATCTGCACCAGGTGATCGTGCAATTCTTCAGAAGTATCTTAGAATCGATGTTCATGTTCGTTCATCTGCGGTTCATTTCTCTTTCTAGGTTTATCGGGAGAACGGATTCATTCCAGCAATCCGATTTTCCACTCCGCGAGTCTCGGGTGAATCACCAAGGAGCAGTGGGGGGAAGCGAACCGAGTGCCCACAAAAAAACCGCCGGGGTTTGATCCCCGGCGGTTTAGGATTGGAAAACGTGTCAGGCTTATTGCCGGATCACTTCAAACGGATATAGCGCTTCGCGTCCTGGCTGTAGGGGACGTTGTCGCGGACCTTGAGGACGGTCGGGCTGTCCACCAGCGTAGTCGTGTGGTTGGGACCACTGAACCAGTTCACCAGATTTGGCGAAACCTCGACCGTGTGTTTCGAAAGTTCCCAAGTTGCAGTCTTCGCAACCGTAAGGACAAGATATTTCGAGCCATCGGCCGCCTTGGTCACGGTGACCGCGCCGACCGCGTGATCAACTGCAGGAGCAGCAGTGAAGCCGACGGATTCGGCAGCGCGAACAAATGCCGATGAGGACGACTTGGAAACTCCCTTACCGGTGAGGTTGATGTTGATCACGCTTTCATTGGAGTCATTGCTGGCGAACTTCAGCACCGCAGTCTTACTGCCGGTGGCGGTAGGCTTGAAGCTCACTGTGATCTTCACTTGGGCACCTGCGTTGAGCTTGTTCACAGCGAGCTTGGACGCTTTGAACGAGCTTGAGCCCGAGAGGCCGACCGAGAGATTTTTCAGCACATCCGATCCGATGTTCTTGATGATGAAGGTCTTGCTGTAGCGCGAACTGATTCTGACGGAACGGTAGTTAATGGTCGCTCCATTCACCAGTTCTTTTGAAAAAGGCTGGGTCACCGAGATCTCCGGTGCTCCGAATCCGCTGCCGTTGACATTGATGATGAACGGGTTTTCTCCATTCGGGTCGCTGTTCTCAATAATGATCGAAGCCGTCCGGTTGCCGATGCCCGAGGGAGTGAACTTGACATCGAAACTCGTCGTGGCTCCGGGAGCGAGCAGGGTTTGGGCAGGGCCCGTAGCGGTGAAGTTCGCGGCGTTAGTGCCGGACATCGCAATTCCCTGAATGCTCAGATTCCCAACACCACTATTAGTGATGGTGAAGGTTTTGGACGCTGAGTTCGAAATGCCGACAAGTCCGAAACCGACGGTGGCGGAACCACTGACAAGGTCGGTGTCATCCGGATCCTTGACTTCGATCTCAGGCAGAAAAGCGTCTCCCACCAGGCTGATGTCGAACGAGGGGCTGTCGGGATCATTGCTTGCGATGTGGATGGCAGCGTGGCGGATTCCCGAGAAAAGCGGTAGGAAGGTCACGGTGAAGGTGGTGCTGGCACCGCTGGTCAGCAGCGTGGTGCCGGGCTGGGTGAACTTGAAGCTGCGGATGTCCACACCATCGCCGGTCACGACCAGGTTTTTCAAATCCGCCACGCCTTCATTGGTGATCAAAAACGTCAGAGCGCTGCCTTGGGAGGTGCTGAAGTCAATTACGGCTGTGCCGTCCACCAGCGGGGTGCCGGTTGGCTGATCCACCCGAATGTTCGCAGTAAAGAGGGCATTGCCCTGTTCGTAGGCTCCCAAATCGAGGATGCCGTTCTGAATCCGCACGAAGCCGGCGATGTCGATTGGAATCACTTCCGTCTTGTTGCCGTCACCATCGAGATCCGCGGTGTCCCTCGGTAAGAAAAGCGCCGAACCCTTGCTGATCGCAGGGCTGCCAACATTGAGCCGCAGGCCGTCGTCAGCCGTTCGCCACTTGAGGTCCGGACCGATGGCATCCGCAAGATTGAAGAATCGGGGGTCGAGATCGATGAGAGTTCTCTCAGGCGGTTCGCCGAAATCGATGTTAGCTCCGGGACCGGTGGTGACCGCCAAATATCCGCCTTTGAGCAGGTTGATGGATTCGGTGGATGGAGTCGGGTAGAGGCGGTTGGAAATGCGGGCTTTCCCATGCACAGAGATGAGGGAGTTTTTTACGAAACCCGGCACCACAATGTCATCGTGCCAGAAGATGCTGCTGATAATGTTGACGCTGCCATCAATGGAAATCGCGGCCCCGAATCCTTGGGTGATGTTGTTGACGAAAGTGCTGTTCGAGATCGGAAGCACCGAACCTAACGCAGCATGCACACCTCCACGGACAATGATGTCAAGTGGACTACCGCGTTTGAGTGTCCCATTGATATTGACGACGGAATTTTCTGTAAACGTGCAGTTCCCCACTGACGACGCTCCTTCGACGTAAAGCACGGAGCCGGTGCAGAGGGATTTCATTTCGTCGCCGCGAGGAGCTGCGGTGCTGGCGTTGTTTTTATCGAATGAACAATTCACTGCCACGAGCTGACCTGCGATGGCCCCACCAAAGGAGTTAGGGAGGGCGGTGTAGTGTTTGATTTCCTTGGGATCCGGACTGACGTCCGCGGTGGCTGAGGAGGTTACCTGATTGTTGCTGAAAGTGCAGTCCGTGGCGGTCACGTTTTGCGCGGAAATCGCTCCGCCGCGCGCGGTTGCGTCGGAACCGGTTTCTTTAAAGGCAAATGACACCGATGATGCGATGTTACCGTCGAAAAGGCATCCGGTCACGTTGACGGCGGTGCCCGAAATTGCGCCACCGGTCGCCGACGAAGTGCTGCCCAGATCGAGGCACTGGACCAGCAACTGGTTGTTGAGGAACTTGCAGTTTTTCGCAGTGACGTCACCCCTGATCGCCCCGCCGGAACAGAACGGACTGAACAGCCAATTGTGAGGCCGATCCAAGGGCGGGACCCGGGGTGAGACGAAGAGGTGCTCATTGTTGACCATATTGTTGGAGAAGGTGGAGCTGGTTGCCACGACCTTGCCGAAAACGGCACCACCGGCTGCGGCGGCGTAGTTGTTGTCGAACGTACACTGGACCAGAGTCAGGGTCGAACCGGATGCCGCGAGAACGCCGCCGCCCTGATTAAATGGGGCCGAGTCGCCGTTGGCCCGGCCTTTTTCAACCGTCAGTCCGTCGAAAGTGGAGCTACCCTTCATGACGACGACGTGGAGTGACCAATATCGCTCGTATCCTGGGGTTTCAGGTGTCACGGCCCAGATCTCACCAGAAAGTCTGGTTGGATTGGCGACCGGATCACGCTGGCTGAGGCTGGTTTCGTTGCCGGCGAAACCGCCGTAGATTTTCAGGCCGTCCACCTCGAAGGCGAGCTCTCGGTCTCCGAAGAAGCCGGTGATGCCGTCATCAGGATAGTAGGTTCCCTTTGCCACATAGAGTTGGTCGCCCGGGCGGGAGTTATCCAGAGCATCCCGCAGGAAAATGAATGGCCTGGCCCACGATGAGCCCTTGCCGGCGTTTGCGCTCGCGCCGTTCACGTAGATGATTTTTGCATCCGCAGAGGCAAATCCGAGGAAAAGCGAGGCAACGACGACTGCTTTTCCGGTTTTGCCGAATTCCGAGAAAAACTGTAGGCATCTGCCCATCGGAGACACCCTTCTTTTAGAGTTTAATTCTACCATGCGGGAGGGCTATCAGGCGGCTTTGGGGGAGGCAAATAAATTTAATGAAAATTTGATGAAATTGCGGTTTTTTTATCATTTTGATGCGTCGGTCTTCGATTTGCATCTTCTCAGCAGCCTGATCCGTCTCGTGGACGCGTCGGATATGAGTGAGAGCACTTTCTCCATGGCGTCCTCTCCTTTTCCGGGAAACCATGTCATGCCCTACGGTCGGACCCAGCCCCGTTCGGCCTCCCAAGTGGGAGCGGCCTTGTCGATGGGGTGAGCCTGCGTCAGAGCAACTTTGTCCGCAGCAGTTCGGTGACCTGTTTGGGGTTCGGCTTGGTGGTGGCGAGTTTCATGACCTGGCCGGTGAGGAAGTTGAGGAGCTTCTCGTTGCCTGCTTTGACGGCTTCGACTTCGGCCGGGTTGTTGGCGATGGCTTGCTCGACGAGGGCTTCGAGCTCGCCGGCTTCGGCTTTTTTGAAGCCGAGCGAGTCGGCGATGGCGGCGGGGTCTTTTTCCGGAGCGTCGAAGAGAACGGTGAAGACTTCCTTGGCCTGGTTTGCGGCGAGGGTGCCGTTTTCCATCAGGGCGAGGAGCGCGCGGAGTTTCTCAGGAGAGACCGGGCACTCGTCGATGCCGAGAGAGCGTTCGTTGAGGGTGCCTAGCAGGTTATTGATGATGAAATTGGCGACTTTCTTGCCGGGGATGGCGGCATCGGTGACAGCTTCGAAATAGACTGCGAGATGTTTGTCCGAGGAAAGCACGGAGGCGTCGTAGTTGGTGACGCCGAGGTCGCTTTCAAATCGCGCGGCGAGCTGGTGTGGCAGCTCGGGCATGAGCGGGCGGACTTTGTCTAGCAGCGGCGCGGTTTCGATGGGAAGCAGATCGGGACAGGAGAAATAGCGGTAGTCGTGGGCATCCTCCTTGGTGCGCATCATCTGGGTTTCGCCACGGTCGTCGTCCCAGCGGCGGGTGGACTGGATCTGCGGGATGCCGCGGTCGAGGTCTTCGGTCTGGCGCTGGATTTCGAAATGGATGGCGCGGCGGATGGCAGAGATGGAGTTGAGGTTTTTCAATTCCACTTTGCAGCCTAACGGGTCGCTTGTGTTTTTGCGCAGGGAGATGTTCACGTCGCATCGGAGTTGGCCTTTTTCCATGTCTGCATCGGCGACGTCGCCCTGCTGGAGGATCATTTGCAGCGAGCGGAGATAGGCGAAGGCTTCCTCGCCGGATTCGAGGTCGGGCTCGGTGACGATTTCCATCAGCGGCGTGCCTGCACGGTTGAAGTCGATGAGCGAGGCGTTGCCAAGGTGGGTGGATTTCGCGACGTCCTCCTCAAGGTGGATGCGGTTGAGGCGGACGATTTTTCCGGGGTTTGCGATGTTTTTCCGGTGGTCGGTGGGGTAGCAGTGTTCGTAAAGCGGGACGCCGCCGCCGAGGCAAAGGGGGAGGTCCATCTGCGTGGTCTGATAGTTCTTCGGCATGTCCGGATAGAAATAGTTTTTCCGGTCCCATTTGGAAATGTCCGGCGAGCCGCAGCCGAGCATGAGGCCGGTGAGCAGGGTTTTCTCGATGGCGTGCTGGTTGAGGACGGGCAGTGCGCCGGGCAGGCCGAGGCAGACGGGGCAGTTGTGGGTGTTCGGCGTGTCACCAAACGAGGTGCGGCAGGAGCAGAACATCTTGGTGGCCGTTTTGACCTGGGCGTGGACTTCTAGGCCGATGGTGACGAGGTAGGACATGGGGAAGAGGTTGAGGGTAGATGGTTGAGAGTTGAGAGTTGAGAGTTTGGAAAGATGAAGGGAGGCGGAGGTCGGAGTCTTTTTTCTAACTCCCCACGCCCAACCATCTACTCTCAACTTTCTTCAAAGGCTGAGATCTTTGAGGAGTTTTTTCACTTTGGGGTCCGCGAGGGCTTTGGTGAGCAGGGGATGGCGGAGGAGTGTGCCGAAGTTTCCCTCGCGGGCAAGGTTTTGGAGTTCGGGATCAACGACGATGATGGCGCGCGGTATGGCTTTGCCGGTGCGGGGATCGATGACGGGCTTGAGCGGTGAGTCGGATTGGGCGGCGATGAGCTTGGCGAGGGTGATGCGCGATGGCTCGGTGACGGGATCGAGGGCCTTGAGCCAGCTCTCTGGCACGGCGGCCTCGACGGCGGCCTTAAGACGTTGGCTGAAGGCGTCCGACGTGGTTTCGCCGCCGCCGATGGATTTTTCCGAGTAGGCGCGGACCTCGGCGATGGAGCCACTATGGTGAACCAGCGTGGCACCCACCAGCCAGATCAGGGAGGTGGGAATCAGGGCGAGCAGCAGGCGGAAGGCGGTCCGGATGGTGGAGCGGGGCTTTTCCTCCTCCTGTTTTTTGCCGAACGGGAGGGCGATGGATTTGGCGATTTTCCGGATGAGAAAAAACGAGACCACGAAGGCGGCGAAGGGCATTCCGTTGGTGATCCACGAATGCGATTTACCGGTCCACTTGATCGAAAGTGCGGGTGCCTGCTGCCAGATTTGAAACCCGATCCATGCGCTGATGCTCAGGACCACGGTGCCGATGATCATCCGCGTCATCCCGCGCAGGGCGACGAAGCCGGCGCACACCGCGAAGATGATAAGCGCGGCGGTGCCGAGGCTGAGCTGTGGGATGGAATCGGGAGACAATGGGAAAAGTCGATGGTTGTGAGTGGATGGTTGATAGAAAGAGGGGAAACTTGATTGAGAAGCGACGGGATTCTTCACTCGCCATAATGCGTCCACATCCGCAGAACCAGAACCTTCTTTTCCGCAGGGAAGACCTCGTAAACGACCCGATGCTGAAGATTGATCCGGCGAGAGAAACATCCGGCCAACTCGCCGCACAAGGACTCGTATCGTGGCGGAGTTTGGAAAGGGTCCGCCGCGAGGCAATTCAAGAGGGCTTGCGCCTGCTTTTTGAGGTGGCACCTAGCCAGCGTCTCCGCGTCTTTGCGGGCCTGCTTGGAATACACGACTTCATACATGCGCTTACCAGTCCAGTTCGCCAGAGGCTGCGTCCAAACTTTCAGCGCGCGCTTGTTTGATCGAATCGACCAGACCGGGGACCGAATGCAGGTACAGCGTCTCTCGGATGGAGCGCCAGTCTTCCTCGGAAATCAGAACCGCGTTGCCCTGCTTGCCGGTGATCTGAATCGGCTCGTGGGATTCCCTCACTTCGTTGATGAGGGAATAGAGATTTCCTCTAGCTTTGGTTGCAGTGATAGTGGTCATGACGGAATAGCGTGCGTGAAAGCGTCCGTTTGTCAAGTTTGGGGCCCCGACAGTTTGGGTGCCCCAGTTGAAAATTAGCGATTGTCTGCGGAAATTGTCTTCAGTAGTTCAAGCACCGCTGGCGCAGCAGGTGATCCGTTAGCACCAGCGTGGCCATTGCTTCCACGATGGGGACCGCGCGGGGGAGGACGCAGGCGTCGTGGCGGCCTTTTCCGGAGAGCTCGGTGTTTTCGCCATCGGCCGTGACGGTTTCCTGGCTGCTCATGATGGTGGCGGTCGGCTTGAAGGCGACGCGGAAAACGATGTTCTCCCCGTTGGAAATTCCACCCTGAATGCCGCCGGAGCGGTTGGTGGTGGTGCGGACCTTGCCGTCGCTCATGCGGAAGGCGTCGTTGTGCTCGCGGCCGGTGAGCAGGGTGCCGGCGAATCCAGAGCCAATTTCAAAGCCCTTGGTGGCGGGGAGCGAGAGCATGGCCTTGGCGAGATCGGCTTCGAGTTTGTCGAAAATCGGCTCGCCGAGGCCGGGCGGGCAATTCCGGATAACGCACTCGATCACGCCGCCGACGGAGTTTCCATCGGCGCGGATCGCCTTGATGCGGTCGATCATGGTTTCGGCCATCGCCGGATCACCGGTGCGGACGATGTTCGCTTCGATCATCTCGGCGGAAATGGTTTGTGGATCGACGTCGGCTTGGAGTTCCTGGATCAATTTCACCCAAGCAAGCACTTCGATTCCCGGAGAAATCGCCTTCAGCACCTGGGTGGCCACCGCCGCCGCTGCGACGCGGCCGATGGTTTCGCGGGCAGATGCCCGGCCGCCACCGGAGGCGGAGCGGATGCTGTATTTCGCATCGTAGGTGTAGTCCGCGTGGCTAGGGCGGTATTTCGCCGCCATTTCATCGTAGGCACCGGGGCGTTGGTCGGTATTTTTCACGACGATGGCGATGGGCGAACCGAGGGTGAGGCCGTCCTGCAAGCCGGAGAGGATTTCTGCGGTGTCCGCTTCCTTGCGCGGAGTGACGATTTCGGATTGGCCGGGGCGGCGGCGGTCGAGTTCGTGTTGAATCTGCTCCAGCGAAACGGGGATGCGCGGCGGGCAGCCATCGATGATGACGCCGACGCCGCCACCGTGCGATTCACCAAACGTATGGATGCGGAAAACCTGGCCAAAGGTGGAAGACATGCGCGGAGCGTAATGATGGAGCCGCCGTGGGCAAGCGGGAAGGCAGTGGGACAGATTTGAGATTTGAGATTTGAGATTGAGGAATTAGGAATCGTCATGCGGTTGAGACTTCCCGAGCGGACGATCAAATTTCCCCGGCGTCCGCTGGTGATGGGGATCGTGAATGTGAACGACGACTCGTTTTCCGGCGATGGCACGCTCGATTTCGAAATCGCGATCCAGCAGGCGCGTGCCCAAGGCGCCGCCGGTGCCGACGCCATCGATGTCGGTGCGGAAAGCGCGCGAACGAACCGGGCGGCAGTGACCGTGGATGAGGAATTGCGGCGCTTCCGGGGATTTCTCGAACGCTGGGAGGACGTCTGGCAGGATTTGGAACCGAAGGATGCGAAGCAAATCTGGCCGCCTGTCTTATCCGCAAACACATGGCGGCCGGAAGTCGTGGAAGGCGTCTTGCGGATGGGAAATGTGGAAATCGTCAACGACATGGGCGGCCTTCCCGATGATCGCAACGCCCGCTTCTGCGCTGCCCATGGCGCGGCGCTGCTGATCATGCACAGCGTGGGTGAGCCGAAAATCCCGCATTTTTCCCAGCAATGGGCGGACGTGATGGGCGAGATCGAGCGGTTTTTTGAGGAGAAAATCTCGCTCGCCCAGGCCGCCGGACTTTCCGTGGATGCCTTGATTCTCGATCCCGGCATCGACTTCGCCAAACAGCGCGAGGACAACCTCACGGTCTATCGGGAGCTGGAACGTTTGCAAAAATTCGGAAAAACCGTGCTCGTCCCGGTTTCGCGAAAATCCGTCATTGGCGACGTGTTGGAACTGCCGGACCCATCGGACCGCGATGCCGGCACCGTCGCCTGCATCAGTGCGGCGATGATGCGCGGCGCGCATATTTTTCGCGTCCATCACGTTGCAGCGGCATGGCAAAGTGTGAAAGCGCTCAGTGGTATTCTGACGGTTTGATTTGGGATGGTTTTTAGTAAGGATTTATTGATCTTAAATAATCGCAACTTGTTCATTTATAAAGAGTTTTAAAAACTTGCGGAAGCCGGGAAAAACCTTGAAAAGATCCGTGTTCCCCCCCGGAATTCTGTGTCTCCCCCCGGAGTAACGGTTTCCTTCACCCCCATCCATCCCCCCACATGAAAATAAAGACTCCGCTAGTTGCTGCGCTGTTGCTTGGCATGCCTGCCATCTCCAGCGCCTTCACGCTCGACGCCGTTGGTTACGGTGGCGGCGAGCTCTCGCTCACTCCGTATTCTGTATTTGTTCCCGGCTACGGTGAACTGGTATTCGAAGCGGCCGCTGGTTCCTCCTTGGTCGTTAATTCGGCCTATCAGAACGATAACGGCTTCGGTGGCCCGTCACTGAGCTTCGATAATAACGAATCGGTGAAAATCACGTTCAAAGGTCTAGAACCTCTCAACGTGGATTTCGATTTTGTCGGCGTATCCGCTGGTGAGAGCTTTGTTATCGAGAAGGATCTCGTGACACCGCAAGCCTATCTCCTTTCCTTTAAGGGAGCTGGAGACGGCGCGGGACTTTACGCGGTCAGTTGGAACGCGGAAGCCGTGCCTGAGCCGACTTCCGCGCTTCTCGGTCTGGTGGGAGGCGCGTTTTTCGCGTTCCGCCGCCGCCGCTGAATGAAGTGTTTGTAAATTTCGAAAAAGCGCGCTTCTCCGTTAGGGGTGGCGCGCTTTTTTCGTCAGCGTCTGACGCTGGTTTCCACGAGCTGCTGGGTTTCGCGGAAGATGAGCTTGTCCTTCAGGTAGCGGGTTTTTTCCTCGCGCACGATTCCGACGCCTGGTGAAAACCATGTGGTGCGGCGCAGTTCAAACTCGCCATCCTTCCCTGTCATTAGAATCCGGATGGCGGGAAAAGTGCCCGCCGGGACGGTGACGTTTTCCCGCGCCACGACGTGGGTTTTCCGTGAGAGACCGCCGCCGGTGGCTTCGAGTTCGGGCAGTTGCGTGCCGGGTTTCATGCCGGCGATGACAAATGGAATCGCGCGGCCTAACCACATCGGCTTGGTGGAATCCGGGCGCATGATCGCCGAGCCGCGCATCAGGATCCGATCGTCTGTTATCTCCACGAATTCCCGCTCGACCGGGGAGTTCGGCGCGATGACTTCGAAGCAATCCACCTCTGGCAGACCGTCGGCAGGCGAAATTTTTCCAAGGTAATTGCGGACGCGCTGATGGGAGGTGTCCACTTCCGCGGCACCGGGCGAGGTGACGTCGGCGGGGATTTCCAAATGCACGCCGTAACGCCAGGTGTCGCCTTTTTTCACTGGAAGAATCGGAGTGTCCTGTTGGGCGAGAGTGGTGGCTTCGGTTTTTTTCGCTTCCGCTTTTTTACTGGCATCACAGGCACCGAGCAGAAGTGAAATTGAAGTTAGGGTGACGAATCCAACAGTTTTTTTCATGGTATCAGGGCTGTGGCGGGCCGATGGTGGCGACGGCGTGATTGCCGCCGGCATGGGGTGCGCCGAGGCGGAGTTGCCAGGCGCGGTTGGGAAAATAACGGGGACCGCGGCGGCGGAACCAGAAGATGATCACGGAAATCCCGACGATGATCGGGATGATCGCGGTAACCGTTAGCAGCGCGGCGAGCCGCCAAAGGCGTGCCTTGTTTTCGAGCTGCACGCGCATCTTGGTGCGCTCGGTCCGGATCATCTCGGTGCGGTTGATCACATTGTTTGTCCAATAACGGAGCATGTCCGCAGCCTCGGTGGCGGCGGCGCGGACCTTGTCCGGCTCCTTGGTCTCAAGCGCGGCGCGGCGCTGCCCATCCTCGACGGCTTGGCGGACCTGGTCAGGCTCTAGCACGTCCACCAGTTTTCCGGCAGGGACGATCCACGGGCTGTCCTTCCGGTCTGGCACATGTAACACCACGCAATGGATCTGCGACGAGCACCATGCCTTGGCGAAGCGGCGCGCAACGTGTTCCGGCGGTGCGTTTTCCAGATCGCGCAGGACGATGACGAGGACGTCGATGCCCTCGTTTTTCTGGATCGTCGCGAGGGGATCGGAAATTTGCTTCACCACTGCGGGATCGAGAAATCCGCCGGGATCAAAAACTGAGAGCGGCGGCCGCGAGCCGTATTCGAAAGGCTCCGGCGACTGTGCCAGGGCGAAACCGCCGAGCACAAAGGCGAAAAGAACCTGTAGGATACGCGCGATCATGAAGTTATTTGTTAGATCGGCGCGAGCCATTGAATTTCCAGGATTCGTCCAGATGGCTGCTGCTGCTCTTGAAAAACTCGACCACGGCGTCCGCAGTGTTTCCCGACTCCCAGCGGCTGGCCATGGCGATCAGGCTCTTCTGCCAATCGTCGTCTGCGAGGCAGGTCTCCGCCGCGTAGCCGGGAATGACGGCGGCTCTGCCCGAGGCTAAGTCGATAAGTAACAGCACGGTCCACGCGCGTTCTTCGTAGGTTTCCTTTTCGTGAAGCGGGCAGGCGTTCAGCAGCCAGAAGCCGAACAGCGGCAACTGGGCGTCCGGCGGCAGCCTAACCGTGCAGATCCGCCATTGAAATTGCGGAAAACGGCGGCGGAGGCTGTTGCGCTCAGCTTCGATTTTTTTGAGATCGGATTCGGTCCAGAGTCCCATCGCGTCCAGGATCGGCAGCAGCGGCGGAGGCGAGTCGGAGAACATCGCCATCGTGTCGCCGCCAGTGAAATTGCAGGACGGGCACCACTTCGAGTCCGCCATCAGCGCGGACTTGCACGAAGGGCACGCCACATTCACCGGCGTGGAACGCTGGGAACGGCGGCGGACTCTATCGGGGGCGGCGCTCATTTCATTTCTCAAGACGGATGGCCGTCGAGCGGCCGTGGGCATCGAGTCCTTCGATGCGGGCGAACTCTTCAATAACGGATAGCGACTTCCTAACCGACTCTTTATCGAGCCGCACGATGCTGGTGCGGCGCTGGAATTGGTCCGCGCGGATGCCGGAAAACGAACGGCCGGAACCACCGGTGGGCAGCGTATGGCTCGGACCTGCGAGGAAATCGCCGACGGCGACGGGTGAGTCATTGCCCAGATAGATCGCGCCCGCGGTGCGGACGAGTGGCAGCCAGCGGGCCTCGTTCGCCGTGATGAGCGAAAGGTGCTCGGGCGCGAAGGCATTGCAGATAGCCACGCCTTCCTCGAACGATTTCAGATGCAGCAGGAAAGTGCCGAGCTTGAGAACCTCGCGGATGATTTTCTGGCGGCCGAGCGTGGGAAGTTGTTTTTCGATCGCTTTGACGACCTTGCCGAGCAGCGCTTTCGAATCCGTCGCAAAGCCGACCAGGCTGTCGCCGCCGTGTTCGGCCTGGGCGAGGATGTCCGCCGCGATGAAATCGGCGTTACCGGTTTTGTCGGCGAGGATGAGGATTTCGCTCGGGCCGGGTAGGAGATCGATGGAGACCGCGCCGACGAGCTGGCGTTTTGCCTCGACGACGAAACTGTTACCGGGACCGAAAATTCGGTCCACCGGGCGGATCGAACGGGTACCGAGGGCGAGCGCCGCGATTGCCTGCGCGCCGCCGACCTTGATGGCCTCGGTCACACCGGCGGCCTTGAGCGCGTAGAGTAGTGATGGATTCACCGAGCCATCCGGTCCGCAGGGAGTGGCGGCGAGGATTTCCGGAACCCCCGCAGCCTGCGCGAATCCGGCGGTCATCAGTGCGGTGGAAACGAGCGGTGCCTTTCCTCCGGGAACGTAAACGCCGACGCGGTCAAACGGCGTGAAACGTTCGCCCACCGTCGCGCCTTCTGCGTTTTTCGCGGACCAGTCTTTCCGCAAACTCCGTTTCGCAAACGAGCGGATGTTTTTCAAACTGCGCGCCACGGCTTCCTTCGTCGCGGGAGTGACAGCCTTTTCCGCAGCGGCGAATTCCGCATCACTGATGAAGAGCGTCTTCGCGCTGAGCACCGCGCCGTCGAAGCGTTTGGTAAAAGTGAAAAGCGCCTCATCGCCCTTAGCCGCGACTTCCGCGATGATGTCGGCGACCAGATCGCGCACGCCAGGTTCTGGCAGGGCGCGGCGGTTGAGGCGGCGAACAAACGAGGAATATCCGGAATCGGTGTAGCTGAGAATCTTCATGCCGTGTGGGAGCGCGAAACCATGACCGCATAAAACCCGTTAGCCAAGCTTGATCGTTATGGAGCGATCAATTGCGCGTGCAGGGTGTTCATCACCTTTTGCGCGCTGGGTGCGTCCAGGTGCAGGCCGTCGGTGAAACCCACAGCGCCCTCGGCAAGGCCTTCGGTGAGATCCCACCACGGCACGCCGGATTTGCAGGCGAGCGCGACGGCGATTTCCTTGCGCGGGAAATCTTTGGGAACGCCCGGCAGCATGATGATGGAAATTTCGCTGCCCC
Organism: Verrucomicrobiales bacterium; assembly: GCA_038204755.1. Lineage (GTDB taxonomy): Bacteria > Verrucomicrobiota > Verrucomicrobiia > Verrucomicrobiales > Akkermansiaceae > Luteolibacter. The sequence continues at coordinate 6,737 of JBBRCO010000028.1, read as the reverse complement.
TGCTTTTCAGGCGGCCCAGAATGCCCGCCATTTCCTCGACGAGCGCGGTGGATTTTTCATCCAGAGCGGGCGATGTCGCTGGATCTAACACGCGCGGCTTCGAGGTGACCGGCAGAACCGCGTTGCCGGATGCGACGCCACCGTCCGCTTTGCGTGCCATCAGCCATGAATAGGCGAACGCCGTTGGCCGCGCGGTGGCACCGAGGTTGGGTGCTTTTATGCCGACCTTGAACCAGTCGGAATGGATCGCCTTGCCGATCTCTTTCCCGCGGTGTTCGAGTTCGTAGGCGAGGGTGTTTGCCTCGATGATCATCAACGGCGCGGTGGGTAGAAGACCTTCGTCCATCGCACGCAGCGTGACCATTGCGCTGCCGCCGTCGCAGCCGAGATTGGCGACCCCTTCGATTTTTTCCGCGCGGTCGCCGAGTCTTCCGGTGATCGATGATCCTAGCAGCATGACTTTCGGATTCCCCTGCGTCTCCGTCTGGATGCGGGCGATCGATGAGAAGTAATTGGACTCGCTCTTCAGTGTCTTTCCTCCCGCTAGACGCAGCGCGACCGTCTGCAAGCCGAGGCAGGCAGCGAAGATCACGATGAATCCGGTGAGGTATCCGAGCATCGATTAGAATTGGAAATAGATGAACCCGCGCGGTGCGCCGGGATTGGTGAGAATGAGAAAAACCATCAACGCATGAAGCGCGCCTTCCGTCAAAGGATGGACGAATCCCTGCGCGCGTTCGGGATGTTTTTCCTTTAGCCAGCCCCACAAGTGATAGAGAATGACCATCCCGCCATAGACGGCGAGCGCGAACAACGGCTGCCCCGGCACGCTCAGGTCGCCGCTGCCGAGTCCTTTGAAAAACGCGCCGATGTTCGCCATGTCCGGCATCAGGAAAGTCAGCCACAAGAACATCACCGCGTGGAATGCATAGATCCAGCGGACGCCATCTCGCAGCAGCCGCATGGGCAGCGATGACGACCCGAGATCACCCGCGCGGCTGCGGAAAATGAAACGCTCTGCCGCGAGCAGCGATCCATGCAACGTGCCCCACAGCGCGAATGTCCACTCCGCGCCATGCCACAGTCCGCCGAGGAACATGACGAGAAATAGATTGATATAGGTCCGTCCCGAGCCCATCCGGTTTCCGCCGAGCGGGATGTAGAGATAGTCGCGCAGCCATGCTGATAGGGAAAGGTGCCAGCGCCGCCAGAATTCCGTGATGCTCAGCGAGAGGTAGGGGAAGTTGAAGTTTTCCGGCAGGCGGTAGCCGAACATCAGGCCGAGCCCGATCGCGATCAGCGAGTAGCCCGCGAAGTCGGCGAAGATCTGGAAGCCGTAGGAATACAGCATCGCCATCAGGTTGATGGGCCCGCTGGCGGCGAGCGCTTCCTTGCCGATGGTGAGCATGGCGGTTTGCTCGGATAGATTGTCCGCGACGAAGATTTTCAGGAAATAGCCGGTGATCAGGCAGCGGCGCACAGCCTTCCACTCGATGTCGCACCACAGCTTCGAGCGGATCTGGTCGATGAAGTTGCGCGCCTTGACGATCGGCCCGGCGACGAGCTGCGGGAAGAAGACGATGTAGAGTGATAGATCGCTGGCGGATGCGATGCGCCCCATCCCGCGGCGGCCGAGGCGTTCCTGCGTTTCGGCAGTGACCACATTGCGGTGGACGTCGATCAACAGGCTCAGCGCGTGGAAGGTGTAGAACGAGATGCCGATCGGCAGCGGGATCGAGCGGATCCATTTCAGGACATCGGGCGAGATCCACGCACCCGGCAGCGAGCCGTAGATGATCCCGGCGTATTTGAAAAACGCGAGGAAGACGAGGTTCAGGACGATCGCCGCAGTCAGCCACTTTTTCGAACGCCCGCTCGGATCTTCGCGGCTTTTCCAAAACAGGATTCTCTCGACTGCCAGGGAGTTCGCGGCGCAGGAAATGCCTAGCAGGATGAGCAGTTTCGGGTCCTCCCAGCCGTAGAAAATCGAGCTGGCCATCAGCAGCAGGCCCACCTGCCAGACACGCGCGAGCCTTCCTGCGACCGGCAGATAGTATAGCACCAGCGTGATTGCCAGCAGAACAAGGAATTCGAAGGAGTTGAAAAGCATCCGGGAGCTCGTGGGTAGCGTGTCATGGTGCCGCCAAGCGGGCAATCACGCGATGAGGTAGGCGGTCACATCGTCCGCTTGAAAATCACCTTCACGCTCTTCTTGCGGAAAATGAGCGCACCGCTGCAGATCCCGATCGCCAGGGTGAAAAGCATCGATACCGTCAGCACGGAGTAGTGCGCGGTTTGCGCGAGGATCGTCGGATCGTGAATCAGTTTTTCCAAATCGGTCATCTTCACGCAGCCGAGCATCGCCCGGTAGGCATAGAGCCCCGGGATCATCGTGATGCAGGCCGGCATGGTGAAAACCACCGGCGGCGCGTGCACCCGGTGCGCGCAGAAAATCCCGGCAAGGCCGATGAATACCGCGCCCGCCAGCGTCGCCGGGACGATGTGGACGTTGGTGTGTAGTAGCAGAAAGCGGATGCTGTGCCCCAGGCCTCCCAGAATACCGGCCACGTAAATGACCCTGCGCGGGGTGCTGAAAAGGATCGCGAATCCCACCGCCACCACGAAGGCGAAGGCGATGTCACGCAGGGTGGGTAGCAGCAGTTCCATGGATTTCAGAAGTTATAGATTCCTAACAGCAAAATGCTCATCGACATCCCCACGGCGATGCACAGCAGCACGAAGGCGCCATTGACACCCCGTGCGGTGGACGTGGGGATGTAGCCTTCGATCAGGTCGATTGTGCAGTTGATCAACGGCACACCCGGGACCAGATAGAGAACGGCGGTGGCCAGCGCTTTTTCCGGGGATGCGCCGAAGTGATGCACCATGTTCAGTCCGGAAATCAGCGTGGTGATAAAGGAGGCGGAAATGAACCCGATCATCGGGTTGAAGCGGAGTTTCAGGATTTCCTGCCGCACGAACATCCCGCAGAAACTGGCGACGAAGGCGACGCCCGCATCCTTCCAGCTTCCTCCCACCAGCATGCAAAGGCACGCGCAGGCCGCTCCCACGCCTAGCAGGATCATCCACCGCGGATGGTGCGGCATGGCCTTGATCTCCTTCAGCCGTTTTTCCACCTCGTCGATAGAAACGTCCTGCTCCAGCACGTTCCACGTCAGCAGACTGATTTCCGTGACCTTGCCGAAATGCACGCCCAGCAGCGGACAGCTCTTGAAACGGGCCACTCTCCGCGTCGGGCATTGGGAGTCTTTGATCGAAAGCATCAGCCCGGTGAACGAAAGAAAAAGCTCCACCGAGTAGCCCCATTTTTCCGCCACGCGCTCGATGTTCCGTTTCACCCGTCCGCAGTGTGCGCCGGATGCCAGCAGCACCGATCCCATGTCCAGCAGGAGGTCCGCCGCACGGCATGCCGATGCCGATCCATCGTCCCCATCTGCCGCTTCGTTAGGTATCATCGTGTTCCGCATGCTTTGAAAATCGCCGGTCTCTTCGGGCCGAAGGCTCCCGCATGATGATCACTTCCAGGGAAATGGCAATGCATGTGCTACCATATTCTCTGCGTTCTTCAATGTTCACCCGGAAACGGATCGGCCGTCAAACGAAGTTGGACTTCCGCAGCGGGTACCGGCGCGGCGTTTCCCGGCTCCCGGCCGATCATCGAGAGCGCACACGCCACCAGCAGCCCGAAACCGCCGAGCGCTAACACCATTGCGGTTCCGACCGTTCCCGCAGGTTTCAGCATCCGCATCACGCGTGATTCCAAAGACGAGTTTTCCGCCATCGGCAGCGCCAGCGGGGAAAATGAACGTTCTTCCGCGAAGTCGCAGAGCACGTTCGCGTACGTTTTGGCATCGATTCCCTCGCGCAGCACCATCGCATCGCAGGCATACTCGCATTGCATGAGGAAACGCCGCGCCATCCAGCGGACCAGCGGGTGATACCAATGCACCGCGCAAACCAGTTCCACTAACAATCGCCACAGCGGATCACGCCGGCGGTGGTGGGCCAGTTCGTGTTCCAGCACTGCGCGCCGACTTTCCTCCGGCCATTCACGCCAGCTGGTTGGTACGAAAACCACAGGATTCAAAACACCCGCCGCCATCGGGCTCCGCAGATCCTGCAGCTCGCGGATTTCAACATTGGCCACGCGATCCACGATGACCGAGCGGTTTTTCCAACGCCGCAGAACCATCGCGGCCAATCCAAGACGGGCAATCGAGAAACTGAATCCAACAGCCCATGTCGCTAACAAAGCCTTGCCCCATGAAAATCCAGCCTCCGCCGCTGAGCCTTCCGTGGCGGGAAGAATTTCGAACTTCGGCATCGTCCCGAGCATCAGCGGAAATGCGGCGGATAGAGCCAGTAGCAACACCGTCAGCCTCGGATCGCGCGCGGCGTCCTTTCTGCCTGCCAGAAATACCAGCCCGGCGGCGATGATCGAGAATGTGATTAGGGGAATCATCCGATGGGAGAGTGAGTCATTTTACGCCGCTGCCGTCGATCATTTTCCGGATGCGGGCGATCTCGTCCGGGCTGAGTTTCTGGTCCTTTGGATCGAGCAGGGAAGCGACGAGTTTTTCCGGGCTTCCTTCGAAAAAGGTCGCGAGCAATTGTTTCAGCGCCGTCGTCTTCGCCTTCTTCTCCGGCACGGCGGGTAGATAGACGTAGCGCCGCGAATCCTTCGAATGCGTGACGAGTTCCTTCTGCTCCAGCGTCACCAACAGCGCCCGCACCGCCGAGTAGCCAGGAGGATCCGGCAGCTCGGCGAGCACTTCCTCCGCCGTCGCTTTCCCTTTGCGGAAAAGGATGTCCATCACCTGCCGCTCGCGCCGCGAAATCTGGCCGTCCTCGAATCGCTTCATGCGCGCAATTTGCCAAATGCCGGATGAAGTGAACCGCCGCGACACTGCGCAGCCCTTCGCCGCCGCGCCACAATGAGGGTGGCACCGAAAATGTGGTCCGCACAGTCCTCTGTGCGGCTCATCTTTGTTGCTGCGCGGTCTCCCGATGGCCGCACAGAGGACTTAGCAGACCACCTCCTCCCGCTGCGGGCGGACCCTTTGGAGTGCGGTGAGCAACATCGCTTTGAGGGGACTGTCCGCTTCCCCCGGCACCCTCCCGACTGTGGGAAGCGCCCGCATTCACGCTACTTTCCACCGCCCGGATGCCCATGGGGAAATCCCCGCTCCTGCCAAATGCCGTGATTCTTCTCGCACTCCTACATTTTGATGGAGTCGGCCGGTGCATTGGCGGGGTAACAAAAATCGAGGATTCCGATCAAAAATACGACTACGCAGCAAATTGGGCGGCGACCAGAGGCAGGTTCGCGGTTTGCAAGGACTGAGCGGCCTTGGGATTGCGAAAACGGTTTCTGCCGGTCTCGGCGAAACCAGATCCTTTCTGTGGTGGCGTACACTTGTCTTCAAAAATCTGGTCTGAAGTACACCGCATTCGGTTTCCATAAAATTTTAGGTGTTTTTAGTGATTTGGTGAGCCTTCTCAGGTCAGGTTTTCCACAAAATCGACAGAATCATGGTGTGTTTTTTAAAAATATTTATTGAAATTAGAAAGTAAGTCGTTGATTTCTAGTGTTTTAAAAAAATATTATGATTTTGTTTATTTCTCCTTGAAGGCTGAGTGTATTTCAGTGTATCCATTAACCGCTGACGCGACGGTCAGTTCACCCGATGGAAATAGACGATCAACGCTACAAGGGTTTTACCCAGTATAAGATGGACCCGAAGTTTCGGGTTTCCGTCCCGACTGCGTGGCGTCCCGAGGCGAACTCGCCGCTGTTCCTTCAGTTTTCCTCCAGGCATGAAATGCCGGTCGTCAAGGTTCTCACCGAAGGGGCCTACATGGAAAAGGTCGCCCGGATCAAAGGCAGCGGCAAGTCGTTCGCCGAACAGACCTTCCTGCTCGGAAAACTGGCGATGCTCTGCAAAGAAGCGACCCTGAACGATCAGGGTAAACTTTTGGTCCCGAAGGACGTCAGCGAGTCGGCAGAAATCGCTGCCGAATCCGATGTGTTCCTCGCGGGTCGCGGCAACCATTTCGAGGTCTGGAGCAAGGCCAATTTCGAAAAGGTGCTCGCCCTTGAGTCCCGCCCGGCCGAAGCAGACGATCTCGGTATTTTCTAACTTTCCCACTCACCCACCACACACCCGACAGCAGCAATGTTGTTCACCCAACCAACTCTGGCACTTGACGCGGTCCGCAATACAGCGGCTCCGGCCGCTCTCGCGCAGGCACCAGGGTTGGGACTCTTTTCATATGGATGCGCGGAATTCCTCGGGACAGGAACCCACGCATCGTCGCTAACGGATTCCCGCACCGCTCCTGGCTGGTTGTCGGGGCGGGGTCCGGTCACTTTCATGGCTGGGCGCACGAAGTCTCTCGGGACAGAGCTTCTCGCGCTTTTTGAAACGATGTGCCGCACTGCTCCTGGCTGGTTGTCAGTGCGGCCATCGCAAATTTTCTATCAAAAGCAAATCCATGCGCTCGGGACAGCACAAGGTTTTGCCGATCAAACGGACGTCCGCACTGCTCCTGGCTGGTTGTCGGTGCGGCGTCCCGTTACTTTCATGGCTGGGCGCACGAAGTCTCTCGGGACAGAGCTTCTCGCGCTTTTTGAAACGATGTGCCGCACTGCTCCTGGCTGGTTGTCAGTGCGGCCATCGCAAATTTTCTATCAAAAGCAACTCCATGCGCTCGGG
>JBBRCO010000027.1:0-30275 GCA_038204755.1 Verrucomicrobiales bacterium | reverse complement strand
TCAATCAATGACTGCGGATGGAAGCAAGATTTCGTTGTTCTCAATTCAAATACAAACAACCCTCAACCCCTCAAAACCAAAGCCTATGAATCAATAGCGAAATAAATTTCGATTGTCCGTTGACAGTCCTTCTCATGGAAGGCGGGGTTGCGGCTCATGTGCATGGCGGCGATGACTTGGAGTTGATCGCCCCGGATGCGGAAGACGAGCGCGTAGGGAAAAATTTCGAATCGGCACTTACGCAATTCCCCTTCGAAACAGCGGTGGATTTCCGGGCTGGCGATCATGCGGTTCTTAGCCAGTTTCCATTGGGAAAGGAAACGGGGTCCGAGGCCCGGTTGCTGTTTCTCATACCAATCGGCGGCGTCATTGCCTTCCTGCCTGGCGGCATTTTCGCAAGTCACTGTCATGGATTAAAACGTCGTGCCGAAGCGTTGGTTGACTTCTTTCCAGAGGTCTTCCGCAGGGATCATTTGCGCTTTGCCAGAGTCGATGTCGCTGACGCGCCTCCGCAATTCTTCACGCCATTCGGGACTCAACTCAAAGTCGTCCTCATCCAAGCTTTCCAGGAGCTTGCTAGCGAGTTTGGAGCGATCCACTCGCGTGAGGTGGAGAGCTTCTTTTTCCAAATGTTCGTAGGATTGGATTGTGACAGCCATGGCTGTGACCATAGATCAAGTAAATGGCCGCTTCCAGCACTTTTCCAGTAGGTTTTGCAAAGGTCAGGCGGGCGGCAGCATGGATGCGGCGAACATCCTGAAACCAGCGCTGGCCCGTGGCGCGATCCGTTTGATCGGCGCAAAGACGGGCAAGGAATACCGGCAGACGATACCAGGTAAAAGCTGAAATTCTGAAAGCTGAAACGCTGAAATTTGAGGAGTGAGATAAAGCAGGTGGTGAGGATTTCTCCTTATTCGCTGCGGGCGGCGGTGGAGTGGTCGGTGAGGTATCTGCCGGATTTCAGGTTGCCGGATAAGGCGCTGGATTTGGGGAAATGGGGTCAGTGGAAATGGGGTCAGTCAATGGGGTCCGTGCCAATGACCGCGCTCCACCGCCCCATTCGGGTCAGTCCTTGGATTTACATGCAAGTTATTGTTAGCTGGCCGATTCAACTTCCTGGAGAACCCCGCTCCGCACCACCAAACATCCCAGCGTGCTGATCACGTGTGCTGCTCGCCTGCGGGGCGCTTGGATGCGTGGTTCGGATGAAAGCGTCGCCGGGGCGTCGAGCTCGTAAACGTGGTGCTGGTGATGGCGGAGCTGGCAGTCGTAGAGATCGCGCAACGCATTCCGCATTGCACGGGCGGCGTAGGCGGAGAAGTCGCCCTTTGGCCGGATCGAACAAGCGTGCCGCGCGGGCGAGGGCTTCTTGCGCGGCCAATTCGATTTCCGCATGGCGTAAGCCGGGGATGTTAGCGAACTCTCTGGCGATTTTTGCCGCGAGTGGCAGGAGTTTTTTTACCTGAGTTTCCATTCCTGCTGGAAGTCCAGCGGGAGGAATGATGCCAACGCAAGGCAGGCCACGGTTTCCTTCAACGCCGCTTCACCGAGAAATCGCAGCGTCCACCTTAATCATGGCTTCGAGGATGTGCTGCCAGGTGGATGGGGTTTCGAGGACCTTGTTGGAGAACATGCAGCCGTCCCAACAGATGTGCTTCATGCCGCGGCTGGCGGCGTCCTTGAGCCAGTAGGCGGAGGCGCGGGGGATGTCGATTTTTCCGTTAGGATCGTCGGCGAGGCAGTGGCGGCCGGTCTTGTCGTGGGAGCCGGTGCCGTGCACGGAGCCGTCATTCTGGGCGACGTGGAAGTCGATGGTCCACGGACGGAGCGCGTCGGTCATGGTGGTGTAGGCGGCCCAGAATTCGTCATCGGTGTAGCCTTCCTTGAGCAGCGCCGCTTCCGGGGCGTTGCAGCCGAGTAGATAGAGATAGGTGTGGGCGAGGTCGGCTTGGAAACCGACGGTGTCCGGCATGCCGGTCGCTTCCAATGTATCTAGCATGGCCTTCCACGAGTGCATGCCGCCCCAGCAGATTTCGCCTTCGGCGGCGAGGCGCTCGCCGTGTTGCTCGGCAATCCTGCCAGCTTCGCGGAAAGTCTCGGCGATCTTTTTCGTGTTTCCTACAGGATCCTTTGCCCAGTCGGTGACGGAGCTGGCGGAGTCGATGCGGATGATGCCGTATTCTCGGACGCCGTGTTCGTTGAAAATCTTCGCGATGCGGCAGGCTTTCTCTACGGCGAGCACGAATTTGCCGCGCGCCTCGGCGTCGCCCATGGCGGCGTCGCCGACGGTGCCTGGCCAAATCGGCGCGACGAGCGAGCCGACCTTGAGATTGTGGCTGGCGATGAGATCGGCGATTTTCCGGATGTCGGATTCCGACGCATCAGGATCCGTGTGTGGGTGGAAGAGGAAATAGTCGATGCCGTCGAATTTGCGACCGTTCACCTCGGCGGCGACGGTGAGTTCGAGCATGTGTTCGAGGGAGATGGGAGGGTGATCGGTATCGGGTTCCTTCCCGACAAGACCGGGCCACATGGCGTTGTGAAGTTTCATTAGAGGATGATGGTTGAAAGTTGATGGTTGATAGGAAGACTATTGATTCTTGTAGGCTCCCATGGCAGGTGCGTTTGGATTCACTTCGGGGCCGAAGTATCTCAGTGCTACCAGAGGCTCGGTGAGCGAGGTGTTTTTGAAGGTGATGCCTTGTTGGGCGGCGGCTTCCGTGCAGAAAAACTCGTCGTTGGAAAGTTCGTTGAAACGCAGGAGTTTCGGGCAGTTCAGCCGGAGCTTGTTGGCGAGGCCCTCGCCTTGGACAACGATGAGCGAGTAAGCACCGTTGTCCTTGAGGGTGACTGTTTGGCCGGGCCCGACGGTGATTTCCTTGGCGGTGAAGTATTGGAAGCCGTCCACTTTTCCATAAACGATCCACTTGTCGTGATAGCCCTCGCCCTTTTCTGCGGTGACGGGTTCGAGGTAGTGGTTGTCCTTGAAGTTAGGGTCCACGTTTTTCTCCCAGTCGAGTTGGTCGATGATGAAATCGATGTCCTGGTGCTTGTCCTTCGGCATGTCCTTCACGAGCAGCGACCACGGCACTTCGCGTCCTTCCACAAGGTTCTGATACATGCCGAAAACATCGGAGCCCCACTGCGGCTCATAGGTGCAGAGCGAGCCCGGGGCATGGAGGATGCAGGGATCGATGAGCCAGCCGGTGCCGACCTTGAGGCGATAGGCTTTTGATAGATCGAGAATTCCGTTCTCGCCCTTGTTCCAGTTTTCGATGCACTTGCGGACCTGGTCACGCGTGGTGCCCGGCTCGAAGCCCATGAACGTGTAGGGGAAATTATTCCCCACGTTGTTATGCTGCGGCGGGAAATAATACGACTCCGGCTTCCCTTCCTGCCCGACCAACGCCGCCTGCTCCGCGCTCTGGTGCATGTGGTGGGGGATCGGTCCCATGTTGTCGAAAAATTTCGAGTAAACCGGCCACTTTCCGTATTTGTCCCACATGGTTTTCCCGATGATGCCCGCACCGGACTCGGCGATCGCATCGCGCAACGTGAAGCGCTCGTTGCCCACCACGACATAGGACAGCCCCTCCTCCGCAGCGCGGCCTTCGTTGGCGGTCTCGGTGGTGGAGCCGAACCAGCGCTCGTCGATGCCGCCGCGGTTGAGGCCGTAGGCGTAGGTGTCGTCCGGGTGGAGCTTGATGCGCAGGCCCGGTTGCAGGAAAGAGCGGGGGACCCAGGTCGGCGAGAGGCGGAGGAGCCCACCGGTGTCCTCAAGGTGGCCGTCGATGAGGGCCTTGAGGTTGGACGTGGTGGTGGATAGGTCGGCGGTGGTCAGAGGAGTGCTCATGGGTTGTTTCAAGTCAGTCGGATACGTTCGTTACCGTTTGGTCTATCGCGAAAATTTCACCGCTCCAGTCTGTGAGGGCAAGACTTCAGAAACGAGGAGGCGGAAAGCAGGAAGCGCCAATCCACCGCAACCGTCACCGCCTCCCCGGATTCACCTGATATAGTCACTGCGCCATCGCCCGCCGGAACGATCTTCATCACCCTCCCGAAATCCTCACCTACCAGCGCCACCGCCTGGATCGTCCTCAGCGAAACCTTTTCCCCCAGATGAAATCGCCGGCTCGTGGCAATACCCTCCGCCGCCAGTGGAGCCCGTCGTGAAACCGCCACGCCGCTGGCGAAATACGAACACACCTCCTCCACCCCGATCCGCCCGAGATGCCGGCCGTTCCAGGGTGCCGCCGTGCGGCCGCCGTTGGACATCCAGAACAACGTGCACGGGAAATCCGCCGGATTCTTCAGCGAAAACCAAACATACCCGTCGAGCACCACCGCCGACCACGCGAACGGCTGCACCGCCGTCGCCGCCTCGCTCACCATCATCACCAGATCATCGTTGCCCGGCCTTGCCGGATAACGCGTCAGGTCCGTCGTCCCGCCCGCAGCGAGCGGCACCTCCCGCAGATCACTGAAACGCGCGCCTTCCTTCAGCGCCTGGGTTTCTCCATCGGCCGGATTTGAAAATGCTCCGGGAAATACCGACGCCCAGCGGAACGGACTCACGCTCACACGTCCCGCTCCATCCGGCAGCCCTGATAGGTCCAGAATCGGGTGGTTGCCATAATTGAAATCACCTTCCAGTCTGGACACCCGGTGCTCTTGATAGACCGCATGCTCTCCCTCTTGTGTGGAAACGATCTTCTCCACACGCGCCCCGCTGTCCGCCGTCACTATCACGAAGCGCAGCGAACGTTCGTCCGATTCCGCTTTCGTCCAAGTGAAATTCGCCACCTCACCGTGCGGCGGGCCGTCCGCCTGACCGCCGAAGGGCAGGCAGAGGAAATCCCCGCGCAGCACCGAGAGCAGCGCCGGCATTTCCGGAAAATCCTCCGGCTGCCACGGCGAGAGCGAGTATGGCGAGACATCGCGCCCCGGCAGATGGAAAACCACCGGCGCCAGATGACCACCGCGCAGGGTCACGTCCAGATCGAGTTCCGGAGTGGCCAGGTGATAGGAAGGTTCGCCGTGGACGTTGTGCATGACCTGTCAGTCCTTGAGAAATCCCCGGACTTTCAGATTGTTCAGGCGGCGGGCGATGTCGCCCAGTCCGTCGGCAGTGACTTCCATGTAGCTGCGTCCGTCGCGGGTATCCACGCCATGGCCGGGGTCGAGTTTTCTAACGAGTTCCAGCGCCGGGTCCGTGTGGTCGAAAACCTCCACAAAAACCTGCTTCAGCCCGCCGCCGTTCGCCGCAGCGAGCAGCAGCGCGCCGATCCATCCATCGTCCGTGGAAAGGCAGCCGCGGGTCGTTTTTGCCGAAGCATGGAAAACACCGAACTCTCCCGCAGCGCAAATCTGCGCGATGAGCTCCTGGTTCTGCGCGATCGTTAGGCCGGAGTCGCCGCAGTGTGCGGCATCGACGAGCAGTTTGAAAAACTTCTTCCCGAGCGCGAGATTCGCCGCCTTCACGAATGACCAACCGCGGTCCACGTTCGTGAACGTCTTGAACTCGCCGGGACGCAGGAACTCGATGTGCCAGTTCTCGATGCACGAACCTTCGATGCCCGCTTCCTCGTAAACCCGCATGTGGACCTTCACATTCTGGCTGATCGCCGCTTCGAACGCATCGCCCATGCGGGCCTCGTCCGTGCTCATCCATTCCTCGATCGAGGTCGAGGAAACGTGGCGGATGCCGTGGGTGATCGCCGCCTTGATGCTCTTCACCAACTGGGCCACCACCGCGTCCTCGTCTCCCGGGTTCATTGGATTCGCCCCGCCGACCATGATGATGAAATGCACCTCCAGCCCCAGCGCTTTCAGGCCGATGATGATGTCCGCCACCTCGCCCTCGTCCGCCGTCGAGAAGAACGGGAGCTGCACGATGCTCATCACCACCGGAGCCGCGTCCACCAGCTTCTTCATTTCTGAAAGCACGCGCAGCTGGCCGTCCTCATCGCGGGGAAATTTCCCGTTCTCGTCCGGCACGATGCCGCCTACGAATTTGAAATGCGTCGTCACGACGCCGAGTTGAATCTTGGATTTCAGAGTGATTTTTTCAGACATGCGCGAAGTAAAATGGCGTTTTTCGGATCGGGGAAGTCTGAAATTCGACAATTCCGTTCCTGCACAACCGCCACTTCGCCGCGCCTGAGGCGGAAGTGGAACTCACCGCTCACCTGCCGGCCGAACTTTACCTGAAAACGGCTAGAATCGCGCGGTGGTCGGAAGCGTCGTTCCAATCCGCGTCGTCGATGATCTTCGCTGCGGGGAAATCCACCTCGCGTTTGAGGGCGGGGCTGACCATGACGAAGTCGATGCGCGAGTATATGTCATGCGGAGCCCAGAAGTGGGTCCAGGCTTCACCGTTGGAATCCTTGGCGGGAATGGCGGTGAGATAGGTGGGATCATTGTAATTTCCGGTGACGGTCTTGATTGCCTGGGTGGCGCGGGTGTCGTTGAAATCACCGTAAACGACGAGGCGGGCACCGGAGTTAGCGACAAAAATGGAGTCCATGTGACGGCGAAGCAGGCGGGCTTCATGGAGGCGGATGACTTCTTGGTCGCCTTGCTCGCTGTCGCGCTTGGATTTCAAATGCACGCCGATGAAGCGGTAGGATTTGCCGTGGGCGTCGAGGGTGGCGTCGAGGATGCCGCGATTGATGCCGAAGGTTTTGCCGTCGAGCTGGTATTCGGTCTCGGCGGGTTTTGCGGTGGAGGTGATAGGAAAGCGGGAGAGGATGCCAAGGTGGCGGGTGGGATCGGTGCCGCCGGTGTAGTGCAGGTGGGGAAGATTGAGGCCGGCTTGTTTGAGTTTATCCTGAATCTCGGCGAGGTCGGACGCTTCGCCGATTTCGCAAAGCCCAAGCACGTCTGGCTGATAGCGGGTGAGGAGCTGGACGACGGCCTGCTTTTCCTTGTCGGGTTTTGGCGCGCCTTTGAGATTCTTGCCATCGACGTAGCGGTCCATGGTGAGCCAGTTTTCGACATTGTAGGCCATGAAGCGAAGCCCTTTGGTGGACGGGCTTTCACTAGCGGGCACCGGGTTTTCTACCGCAGCTTTTGTTTCAGCGGCTTCTGCCGGTATTGGTGCGGGGGCTGGCTTGGCTTCGGTTGGCTTCGGCGCGGCGGGGGAAGGCGGCGGTGCGGGGGCTGCCTCGGGCGGTTGGGAATCACTGACGGGTGTGTCCCAATCCGGAGTGGAGGCTTTTTTGCCGCAGGATGGGCCGGCAAGGAGGGCGGCAGCACAAAAAACAGCCCCAAGAAATCTTGGGGCTGAGTTTCGAATCGAACTGAAGAAAACGCGAAGGCCCATTGAGAAGTCAGGATTCGCGAGGTTCTTTGTTCGGCACTTCCTTAACGCGCGTTTCGGTCTCGGAGCGGGTGATTTCATGCTCAAAGTCCTCACGGGCTTTTTTGAATTCCCCCATGCTCTTGCCGATTCCGCGGGCGAGTTCAGGCAGTTTTTTCGCTCCGAAGAGCAGCAGGATCACGATGAAAATCATGACCATTTCAGGCATTCCGATGGGTCCCATGGTAGTATTTGGTGTTGTTGGGGGAACTGTAGCCCCGATGAATGCGCATGCAACGCATTTGCTATGAAACGAAACAATAGTCCGGTTTATGTCGATAAATGCATGGGATTGGCGAAATTAAATTTTAATGACACACCGGGCAGGTGTTGAGCGAGGTGAAAAAGTCGTTGCCCTTGTTGTCCACGAGGATGAAGGCGGGGAAGTTCTCCACGGTGATTTTCCAAACCGCTTCCATGCCGAGTTCGGGAAAAGCGACGACCTCCTGCGACCGGATGTGGTCTTGGGCAAGCAAGGCGGCGGGGCCACCGGCTGATCCGAGGTAGAAGCCACCGTGTTTTTTGCAGGCGTCGGTGACCTGCTTCGAGCGATTTCCCTTGGCCAGCATGACCATGGAGCCGCCGTGGGATTGGAAAAGATCGACGTAGCTGTCCATCCGGCCGGCGGTGGTCGGGCCGAAGGAACCGGATGGCATGCCAGCGGGCGTCTTTGCCGGACCGGCGTAATAGACCGGGTATTTCTTGAAATAATCGGGCAGGTCGCCGGTGGTTTCGAGGATCTCCTTGAGCTTCGCGTGGGCGATGTCACGGGCGACGATGATGGTTCCCGTTAGCGCGAGGGCGGTGGTGACCGGATACTTCGAGAGGGTCTTGAGGGTTTCCTCCATTCCGAGATCGAGGTTGATCGGCACGCCCTTGAATTTCCAATCGCGGTATTTCTCCGGGATGAAGCGGCCGGGATCCTTTTCGAGTTTCTCGATGAAGAGGCCGTCCTTGGTGATTTTCGCTTTGGCTTGGCGGTCGGCAGAGCAGGAAACGCCGAGGCCGACCGGGCATGATGCCCCGTGGCGCGGCAGGCGGACGACGCGGACGTCCAGCGCGAAATACTTGCCGCCGAACTGCGCGCCGATGCCGATTTCGCGGGCGATTTCCAGAAGCTCCTTTTCCAACTCGATGTCGCGGAAAGCCTGGCCGTGTTCGTTGCCAGAGGTCGGCAGCGAGTCATAGTAGCGGGTGGAGGTCATCTTGACGGTCTTCATACAGTTCTCCGCCGAGGTGCCGCCGATGACGAACGCGAGGTGATAGGGCGGACACGCGGCGGTGCCGAGCGACGCCATTTTCTCACGGCAGAATTCCTTGAGACGCTTGGGATTGAGCAGGGCTTTTGTTTCCTGATAGAGGAAGGTTTTATTGGCCGAGCCGCCGCCTTTGCTGACGAAGAGGAATTTGTAGGCATCGCCCCCGGTGGCGTAGAGATCGATCTGCGCAGGCAGGTTGGTCTTGGTATTGACCTCGTCATACATCGTGAGCGGGGCCGTTTGCGAGTAGCGGAGGTTTTCCTTCGTGTAGGTTTGATAGATGCCTTTGGATAGGAATTCCGCGTCGTCGCCGTCGGTCCAGACTTGCTGGCCTTTTTTCCCCATGATGGTGGCGGTGCCGGTGTCCTGACAGAATGGGAGGATGCCGTGGGAGGCGATCTCTGCGTTTTTCAGGAGCATCAGCGCGACCATGCGGTCGTTTTCCGAGGCTTCCGGGTCATCAAGAATGGCTGCGACTTGGGCGAGGTGCGAGGCGCGGAGGGCAAAATTGATCGACTTGATCGCTTCGGCGGCGAGGAGCGTGAGACCTTCCGGGGCGATCCTGAGCACGGGTTTTCCCTCGAATTCTGAGACGCTGACGTACTCGGACGTGAGCAGTTCGTATTCGGAGGTGTCTGGGCCGATAGGGAAGGGATCTTGGTAGAAGAATGGTTTGTCGGACATGGCGTGCGCTCTTTTCTAGGTGCGTTGCAATGGAGGTGCAAACCGTTTCCCCAATCCGCGCAACCGGAGCGTTGAAAATGACGGAATACGCTATGATGCGAAGCTTGCTCCCAGTTCCTTCGCTATTTCGTTGAGCCGAATGTCGAAGGTCCACAGCGGCACTTGCCCGAGAACCGCCGAAGCAAGGATCTGCGCGTCGTTCCATTGGATCCCGCGGCCCCACAGACGGCGCGCCTCGATCATCTGGCGGGTTTCGGAAAACGTGGCGATCGGTGGTCGGTTCAATTTCGCGAGGTCGAAAATCGTCTGCTGACGGTTTTTTAAATTTCCCATCGAAAGTTCGCCCACGACGATGGGGTGGCACCAAATTTCGCCGTCCTCCAGCATGTTGACGAGCAATGGATTACGCTGGCGGAAATGTCGCACCCACACACAACTATCGACGAGCACGGGATTCATTTTGGGTCCTCTGCGACTTTATAACCTGAGCTGGGAGTATCAGAAAAATAGCTCACGCGGGTATCTCGCCCCACGATGTCTAGGTCAGGCATGCTCCCCCCCAAAGCGGCGAGTCTGCGTGCAGCCATGCGTTTCACATAGGCATCCAAAACGAAGTTCAGCAGCTTGGACTTTTCATCGATCCCGCTGAAATCCGCCGCCGAGGCGAGCAAATCGTCATCAAGTGTTACAGTAGTTCTCATGCATCAAAAGATGATCTAATCGATGCGGATTTCAAGCATTTTTTCCATAATTCTCAAATTTTACGTTCTGCAATGTCTTGCCCGCCCTAGTCCGGAGGAGTAAACCCGCGCCGTCATGGCTAAGAAACCTGTAGTGCTCATCATTCGCGACGGCTGGGGTGTGAATCCCGGGGGACAAAAAACCGCTGTCAAGGACGGCAACGCCACGTTGTTGGCGAAAACCCCTTTCCACGAGATAATGTTCGAGAAATACCCGAAAGGCTTCCTCAGCGCTTCCGGCCTCGACGTCGGACTGCCTCCCGGCCAAATGGGAAATTCCGAGGTCGGTCACCTCAATCTTGGCGCGGGCCGCATCGTTTACCAGGATCTCACGCGCATCAACAAGGCGATCAAGGAGGGGACTCTCGAGAAAAATCCGGTTTTCGAGGAAGCCATGGAAAAGGCGAAAACCAGCCGACTGCATTTCATCGGCCTCGTTTCCGACGGCGGCGTCCACAGCCATGAGGACCAGCTCATCGCCATGGTCCAGCTCGCGAAAAAAGCGGGAGTGAATGACATTTTCATCCATGCGATCACCGATGGTCGCGACACCTCACCGACCGGTGGCCAAGGCTACCTCGCCAAGGTCGAGGACGAGGCCGCGAAGTGCAGTGCCCATGTCGCCACTGTAGTCGGCCGTTATTTCGCCATGGATCGCGACAAGCGTTGGGACCGGGTGAAACTGGCATGGGATGCGATCGTGTTAGGAAAAGGCGAGAAGCGCGATGTACTCGCGAGCGAAGCCGTCGCCGACTACTATCGCCTGGACAAGACCGATGAGTTCATGCCGGCGATGACTTTCATCGAGTCGGACACCCAGCGCGTTCGCGATGGCGATGTTGTGCTTTTCTTCAATTTCCGCTCCGACCGTGCGCGCGAGCTTTCGGAAGCGTTTCTCTATCCGGACTTCGACGGCTTTGACCGTGAAGCCACCCCTAAAGTTAGTTTCGTCACGCTCACCCAATACGATGAGAAATACGACTGCCCGGCGATTTTCTCCGCCCAGACACTGGACATGGTGCTCGGCCAGACGGTCGCCAACGCCGGCATGACGCAGATGCGCATCGCGGAAACCGAAAAATATCCGCACGTCACCTATTTTTTTAACGGCGGCGAGGAGGTTGCCTATCAGGGAGAGGATCGTTTCATCATTCCTTCTCCCAAGGACGTGCCGACCTACGATTTCAAGCCGGAAATGAGCGCCCAACAGGTGACCGCCACCGTCCTCGCCAAGCTCAAGGACTACGACATGGTCATCCTCAACTTCGCCAACCCCGACATGGTCGGCCACACCGGCGTCGTCGAAGCTGCGGTAAAGGCCTGTGAGACCATTGATGCCGACGTGAAGGTCATCGTCGAGGAAACCCTCCGTCTCGGCGGCAAGCTCCTCATCACCGCCGATCACGGAAACTGCGAATACATGCGCAATGCCGACGGTTCCCCTAACACCGCTCACACCACCAATCTCGTCCACATCTTCTACGTCGCCGCCGATGCCGCTGACTATACCGTGAACGACGGCATCCTAGCCGATGTCGCGCCTACTCTGTTGGAAATGCTCGGCGTCAAGCAGCCGCATCAAATGACCGGAAAGAGCCTGCTCGCCGCAAAAAAGAACAAGGCCGCGAAAGCTCAGTCCAAAGCGGCTGTGAAGACCGCTCACGGCGAAGTGAAAATTCCCGTGGCGCCGAAGAAATCCGTGGTCAAAAAGCCCGCGGGAAAAGGTGCCAAGAAGTGGTCCCGTTGACACAACTTTCCGATGCAGTGAATTCAGACCGAGACCAGCGCCCGGACAACGTGAAGGCACCCCGCAGATCGTGCGCGAGGTCTGAATCGCCGTCCCATCAAAAAAGAAGAGTGTAGAAAAGCCGGATTTCAATTCGAATTAGCAGAGCGACTGTGCCGGTTCTAAAGTTCCATGGAAATTCTCGACAACATCACCCACCTGCTCGGCGACAGCCTCAAGGAGGCAATTTGTCCGGGAGCAAAGCTCAAGATCGCGGCGTCCTGCTTTTCCATCTATGCCTTTGAAGCGCTCAAGTCGGAGCTGGAGCAAATCGAATCCCTCGAATTCATCTTCACCTCGCCCACCTTTATCCCGGATGAGGTCACCGACAAAGTCCGCCGGGAAAAGCGCGAGTTCCATATCCCGAAAGCCGAACGCGAACGCGAGTTCTTCGGCAGCGAATTCGAGATCCGGCTCAAGAACCAACTCACCCAGCGGGCCATCGCAAAGGAATGCGCCGAGTGGATGCGTCGGAAGGCGATTTTCAAATCCAATCGAGGGAAAGCCCCCATGCAGCAATTCGCCTGCGTGGATGCGGAAGCGGGGGATGCCGTCTATCTGCCGTTGCACGGCTTCACCGCTGTGGACCTTGGCTATCAGAAGGGCGATGCAGTCTCAAACTTTGTCAACAAATTCGACGAGCCTGCTAACACCAGCACTTACCTCAGCCTCTTCGAGCAGGTCTGGAAGGACAAGGAACAGTTGGAGGATGTCACTGCCGCGCTTTGCGCTCACATCGCCTCGGTCTATCAGGATAATTCGCCGGAGCGGATCTACTTCCTCATCCTTTATAACATCTTCAGCGAGTTCCTGGAGGACATCAACGAGGACGTCCTTCCCAACGATCTCACGGGCTATCAAGACACGTTGATCTGGAAAAAGCTGTTCTCCTTCCAGCGCGACGGTGCCACCGGCATCATCAATAAGCTGGAAACCTACAACGGCTGCATCCTCGCCGACAGCGTCGGCTTGGGCAAAACCTTCACCGCGCTTGCGGTCGTGAAATACTACGAACTGCGGAACAAATCCGTGCTCGTCCTCTGCCCGAAAAAGCTGGCGGACAACTGGCTCAATTATAACAGGAACCTCACCACCAACCTCTTCGCCAAGGATCGTTTCGGTTACGACGTCCTTTGCCACACCGACCTGCAACGCACGCGTGGTGAGTCCTTCGGCACGCCGCTCAACCGGATCAATTGGGGCAACTACGATCTCGTCGTCATCGATGAGTCTCACAATTTCCGCAACAACGACGCCTACGGCGAAAAGGAGACCCGTTACGAGAAGCTGATGGAGTCCGTCATCAAGGCCGGAGTGAAGACCAAGGTCCTCATGCTTTCCGCCACTCCGGTGAACAACCGTTTCAGCGATCTCCGCAACCAACTTGCTCTCGCTTACGAAGGCGAGTCCGAGAATCTCAGCGCGAAACTCCGCACGGAAAAGGACATCGACGAAATTTTCCGCCAAGCCCAAGCCGTCTTCAATGCCTGGTCCAAGCTCCCGCCGGAGGAGCGCACGGCCACCGCGATTCTTGATGCGCTCGACTTCGATTTCTTCGAGTTGCTAGACAGCGTCACCATCGCCCGTTCACGCAAGCACATCCAGACCTTCTACGATTTCCAATCTCTCCTGACCCTGTTCTCCCCGGTCTCCAAGGAAAAGGCGATCGTGCTGCCGAAGGAAACGGGGGAACTCGACATCCTCATCGGCACCGACTGCATTTCGGAAGGCCAGAACCTCCAGGATTGCGACTACCTGATCAATTACGACATCCACTGGAATCCCGTCCGCATCATCCAGCGCTTCGGGCGGATCGACCGCATCGGCTCGAAAAACTCCTGCATCCAGCTCGTCAATTACTGGCCGGACATCACCCTCGACGAATACATCAATCTCAAGGAGCGCGTCGAAAACCGGATGGTCATCGCTGATGCCGTCGCCACCGGAGACGACAATCCGCTGAATCAGGAGTCGAACGACATCGCTTACCGCAAGGAACAACTCCGCCGCCTTCAGGAGGAAGTCATCGAGCTGGAGGACTTGAAAACCGGCGTCTCCATCACCGATCTCGGCCTGAATGATTTCCGCATGGATCTCCTGAATTACGTGAAGGAAAAAGGCGACCTCTCACGCCTGCCGAATGGTATGCACGCGGTCATCCCGTCCGACCCAGCGCGTGGTCTGCGCCCGGGCGCCATTTTCGCCCTGCGGAACCGGAACGGCGCGGTGAATGTCAATCAACACAACCGGCTCCATCCCTACTACCTCATTTATATCGGCGAGGATGGAAACGTCATCGTCGATCACACGTCGGTGAAGCCGTTGCTCGATCTCATCCGCTCCGCATGCAAGGACCGTGGCGAGCCGGTTCCTGCCGCCTTCCACGCCTTCAACCGGCTCACGCACGATGGCCGGAACATGTCCGCCTATTCCGCCCTGCTGGGAGACGCCATCCGCTCCATGATCGACATGAAGGAGGAAAAGGACATCGACAGCCTGTTCACCGGCCTGAAAACCTCGGCGCTGGTCCACACCATCAAGGGACTGGACGACTTCGAGCTGATCGCATTTTTGGTAATTGTTTCATAATTTTCTCTGTGTTCGATTTCCCAAAAAAGGCCGAATTCAACGGCGTGGTGGCGAAGACCAAGATCTATAACTTCGCCAAGCCATCGCGGGCGGTTCGGGACCGGTTCGTCGCCGGGATTCAGACGATTGTCTGGAAATACAAACTCGCTTCCTTGACGACCAATCTCCCAGCTCGTCAGGGCGTCGAGGAAATCCAAGTCTTCGAGGTCGCACTGAAGGAGCCGGAGATCGGCGAAGATCTCTTGCGGGTCATCGACCGCGCCATCGCCATGCCGATCTTCTTCCTCCTCACCCATGGCGACCGCTTCCGCACGGTTGCCGCCTACAAGCGCCCCAGCGATGCGGATTCCTCGAAATGGGTCACCGGGGATTATTTCAGCACTCCTTGGCTGCCCGACGACACGGCTCGCATCGCTCTTCCCGTAGCTCTGGATCTTCACGGCCTCTACGAGCAAATGCTCCGGCGATTGATTCCTCAGCCTCCGAGGCGCGGGGAATCCCTAAAAGACCAGATTGAGCGTATTGCCCAATTGCGGGCGCTGGAAAAGAACTGCCGCCTGCTGGAATCCCAACTCGCCAAGGAAAAGCAATTCAACCGCAAGGTGGAGCTGAACCAGCAACTCCGGGCTCTCAATGAGGAAATCGCCAGCCTTCAAAATTCATCCTTCATCCTTCATCCTTCATCCTTCATCCTTCATCCTTCATCCTTCTCTCTCCGCCTTGACATAAAAGCATAAAAACATACCTTTCGCCCATGAGAACGACCATCGATCTGCCTGACCCCCTTTTCCGGGAAGTCAAATCCACTGCGGCCTCCCGCGGCCTCAAGCTCAAGGAGTTCATCGCCGAGTCCCTCCGTGCCGCCCTCAAACAGCAGGGGGAATCCGCCTCAGCGACACTCACCGAGGAAGAACTGCATCGCCGCCGGGTGACGAAATTCCTCGAAGCGATCAAAAAAGACAGTTCCCAGACCGGTCCGGTCGGTCCCTTCAACCGGGAGGAACTGTACGACCGCCATGACTGAAAAGGTCTTCTTCGATAGCAACATCTACATCTATCTCTACTCGCAAGATCCTCAGGACGAGGCGAAGGGCGGTATCGCAAGGAAATTGCTCGTCGTCCGCGCGCCGGTTATATCCTCCCAGGTTCTCCAGGAGTTTGTCTCCGCCGCACTCAAGAAGAAGCGGCTCGGGATCACTGAGGAAAAAATCGATCTACTGCTCCAGCTCACTGCCAGCTTCCCTTTCCAACCGCTGACCCACCCACTCATCCTCCTCGCCACCGCATTGCGGCGGCGCTACGGGTTCTCGCATTGGGACAGCACCATCATCGCCGCCGCACACGCCAACGGTTGCGCCACCCTCTATTCGGAGAACCTCCAGCACGGCTTCACCCTCGACCACCTGACCATCGTCAATCCCTTTTGAACCGCCCTGGTCTCAGAACTCCTACACGAGAAATTACAAAGATGATTGAACCACAATCGAAGCCTAGCGGAGATGGACCGACTGGAAGATCAAATCTCTCCGTCAAATTTCACGGATTTTCACGGATGAAGACTCATAAAACCGACAGGCAAGTGGTTGCGACTATGGAAAACTCTTCAAAATCGACAAGCCTTGCGCCGTCCTCCGCTTCTCCTGCATAGTCCCTCCAAGCCTCATCAGCTCATCCACTTTCCATCATCCCTATGAAAATCAAGACACTGCGACTGCACAATTTCAGGCGATTCAAGGGACCGCATGTTCTTGAATTGGACAAGAACCTGACCGTGATCGCCGCAGATAATGGCGCGGGCAAATCAAGCCTGATGGATGCAATCGCACTTTGCTTCGGTCCCTTTCTGACCCGCCTCCCGAAAATCAGCGGGAATGCCCCAACGGATCAAGACGTGTGCATGCAACGGGAAAAAGATGAGCCATTCGCCCTCATTGGTGCGGAGACATTTGCCAGTCATGAATTGGATGGTTCCAAATCACTCCTCGATGATTCCTTTGCCTGGGACCGTATAAAGCGACTCGATCCGTCTTCCGCTGCAATCCGTAAAACGCAGGATAAACTCGCGGAACACGGTTATGAGGTCAAAGGACACACGGATATCAACCGGGAAGCCGATGATCTTATTGAGGCGGTTGAATCTCAAAAGGAATTTCCTGTTTTGGCTTATTACGGCACTGGTAGGGCCGTTCGCGATGTGCCGCAGCGGAGACGCGGCTTTGGCAAGGAGTTCTCCCGGTTTCATGCCTATGCCGACTGTTTGAATCCAAAGACAGACTTCAAGAAGCTCTTCGAGTACTTCTACTTTCTGGAGGATTTGGAAAGGCGTGAGAAGGTCGATCACGGAAACTTAAAATATCAGAATGGCCAGTTAAAAGCAATCCGTGCTGCCATCGTCTCATGTGTGCCGGAGTATGAGAATCCAAGAACAAAACTCGGTCCGCTTCGGTTTCTGTTGGATAGCAAGGTGGATGGTGAATCCTACGACATCACACTTTTGAGCGATGGATTCAAAACAACCATTGCCATGGTAATGGACATCGCGATCCGGATGGTGGAGGCGAATCCTGAGATTGGCCACGCTGCTTTGAAGTGTTCTGGAATCGTTTTGATCGACGAGATCGAGCTGCATCTCCATCCAAGTTGGCAGCAGCGGATTATTCCAGACCTTCAGCGGACATTCCCGAACGTGCAATTCATCTGCACGACTCACAGCCCTCAAGTTCTATCTACTGTTCCCCCCGGATGTTTCCGGACGATTTCGGAAAGTGGCAGGATTGCCAAGCCAACCTGCAAGATCTACGGCGCAGAGAGCAAACGGGTGCTTGAAGAACTAATGGGAGTCAATTCGAGGCCATCCATTCACGAGAAGGAACGGAGGGAGTTTATCAAGATCACTGACCGAGGCGACTGGGCCAGCGAACGGTATCACGAGTTGCGCGATCTACTGATCAAGGACCTTGGCCAGACGGATCCGATTATCATCGAGGCCGAGATCAAGAAGAACTTTCAACAGCTTGAAGTGGAATGATCAGTTTAGCTCCCGTAACTGCCCGACCGTGCCTCGACGAGTTTGCTAGGAGGACGCCTCCACCTCCGTTCGACGGCTTGGCATTTCAGAGCTGCAAGAATCTGACTAGGACGGACTTGCTTAAGAATCAGAATTATCAGTGTGCGTTCTGTGAGGTTCCTCTCGCAGACAACGGCGATTCCACCCATCTCGACCACTTGGTAACACAGACAGTGGCACCTCACCGCCGCTTTGATGTTACCAATCTGGTGGCCTGCTGTCAGAACAACAACACCTGTGGCCACCGCCATGACCGGAACTGTGTTCCAGACGCCCTCAATCCGTATAGCGCTGAGGACCTGCACGAGGCATTCCTTTGTGGCTCGGACGGGGAACTCTACTCAGACACGCTCCCGGCAGAGACCCAGAAATTCGCTTTTACCCAACTGAATTTGAACGACGCAGGATTGAAGACCTTGCGTGCAACGATCATTGCCGAATTGAGGGAGCAAACGATTGCAATGGGAAGCAACACGAAGAAGCGGCTCAAAAAACCTCTCACACGGAACGTTGGTTTTATCAGCCTCCATGTTCAAGAACTGGGGAAATTCGGGTTTTGCGTCCCCAACTAGCCGTTTACTCCTTCTCGATTCACTCACTATTCATCCCTCTCTCCTATGGAAAAATTAAAGCTCCACACTCCCGATATAGCGGCACAAAACATCGCGAAGATCGCCGCGTTGTTTCCAAACTGTGTCACCGAGGCAAAGGGCGAGGACGGCGCGATCAAGCCAGCCATCGACTTTGATCAACTGCGGCAGGAGCTTTCAGGTTCCATCGTCGATGGTCCTCGCGAGCGCTATCATCTCGATTGGCCGGGTAAACGGGAGGCACTGCTGGCGGCGAATGCTCCCGTTGCAAAAACTCTGCGTCCCTACCGCGAGGAATCCGTGGATTTTGATACGACAAAGAATCTGTTTATTGAAGGTGACAACCTTGATGCGTTGAAGCTTTTGCAGGAAATATACTTAGGTAGATTCAAAGTCATATACATTGATCCGCCCTATAATACCGGTAACGATTTTATATACGAAGATGACTATTCTGAAAGTGCAGAGTCATTTAAGCAAAAGTCCAGCCAGACTGATGAAGAAGGGGGGCGGCTGGTTGCCAATTTTCAAACAAGTGGTCGTTTTCATTCCGGCTGGCTTAGTATGATTTTCCCAAGAATCAAGCTTGCTAGAAATCTTCTCTCTGATGATGGTGCTATATTTATTTCGATTGATGATAATGAGGTTCATAATCTTAGACGTGCGTGCGATGAGATATTCGGTGGTGATAATTTTGTTGCAGATATTTCGTGGCAAAAGCGTTACACAAGAAGCAATAATACAATAGAGTTCACCACGGTTGTAGAGCATCTGTTGGTCTATCGGCGATCTGCGTCATTTGATGTGAATCTTTTGCCACGCACAAGCGAGGCGGATTCGCGGTATACAAATCCCGATAATGATATTCGTGGGCCTTGGAAAGGCGCGTCTTTTCTCAATCCTGCGACGCCGAGAGAGCGTCCGAACCTATGTTATCCGATTCAAAATCCTAATACTGGAGAAATCACAAACCCTTCAACAAATGCTTGGCGGAGATCGCGTGATGAATTCAATAAATTGGCCACTGAAAATCGGCTTTATTGGGGGATGAACGGTGAGTCTTTGGTTCCTTCCATAAAAATGTTTCTTTCTGAGGCGCGAGGTCTTACACCGATTAATTTTTGGTCCCACGAGTATGCGGGTAATACAGACCAAGGCACTTTAGAGCTTGCAGAACTCATGGAAGGAAAGGTTTTTAGTAACCCAAAACCGGTAAAGCTGTTGAAAAGAGTTCTCGAACACAGCACCGGACCAAATGATCTCGTCTTGGATTTTTTCGCGGGATCGGGTACTACTGCTCAGGCTGTATTTGAATTGAATGCCGAAGATGGTGGCGGCCGAAGATTCATGCTCGTGCAACTCCCGGAGGCTATAGATCCGAAGAGCGATATTGGTCGTTTAGGTTATTCGACCATTGCTGATATCACCAAAGAACGTATTCGTCGATCAGGGGCAAAAGCAAAAAATGCCGATCTGCTTTCCTCGTTGAAATCAGACTTTGGATTTCGAGTGCTCAAAATTGACAGTTCCAACATGCGAGACACATATTATGATCCGGAAGGAGTAAATCAGGAAAATTTGCTTCAGATGGTAGATAACATAAAGCAAGATCGGACGGCTGAAGATTTGCTTTTTCAGCTGCTGGTTGATTGGGGTGTTGATCTTTCGCTCCCCATCAAACATGAACTAATTTTTGATAATGGGGTGTTCTTTATTGACGGCGACGCGCTAGCTGCCTGCTTTGAAACTAATGTGAGCGATGATCTTGTAAAAGAGATCGCAAGCCGTAAGCCGCTACGTGCCGTGTTTAATGAAAGAGCTTATGAAAATGATAGCAAAAAAATTAATATAGAGCAAATATTTAGAATGCTATCGCCTTCAACAGAGCTACGCTCGATCTAATATATTTGTTCGAACATTCAACCTGATAAATTATGAACTACACGGCAGAGCTAAGCGGGAGACAAGCGGAGTCATTGGGCAATACGCTCAAAGCTGCGGTTGGAAAAAGGGATGTCACAGCGTTTGGCGTGGCTTCTGCTTTCGTTACTGTAGGTGGCTTTCGAGCCTTACAAGCATTTTTGGGTAAACGGAAAGAGATCGAATGTCGACTTCTTGCTGGAACTAGTAATTCGATCACTCATCCGCAGGCCTTAATTGAAGCTCTTGATGCTGGTTGGAAGGTTCGAATCGGAGTATCGACAGGCAATAGGATTTTCCATCCAAAGATTATGTTGTCCGGGAGTTCCTTTAGTCGTAATGGAACTATAATGACTCCATCGTTTTCTTATGTGGGTTCGAGCAACTTGACTATAGGTGGACTCTACGGAAATGTTGAATGCGGTGTATTTGGTGGAGCTGATTCAATTCCACCAGGATTAGTGTCGTGTTTCGCGACACTCTGGGAGGAGGGTCGGCGAGCGACACCTGCGTTCCTTAAATCTTACGCCAATGATTTTGCAAATAGGAATCGACGGAGATCATCCGACGATATGGTCGCTCTCGGTCTTTCCGATGTTGATGGAGAATCTATTCCTACCTACCAGGATCTCCGGGGATTGCCGGGCAATCAGCCGGGCGCGGCAATGCCTATGACTGTAGCGTCAGCGGCATGGGCGGGTCTCGAATCGTTTACAGGCGGTTATCGATTTCAGGTAGAGTTTCCCCGTGCTGCCGGAATGATTTTGCGCCGAATCATTGGGGATGGCACTGGGGGCAAAGTGTCCATCTTGTGCGCAGGTGATAACACGATTCGTGAAATGTCATTTCCGTTCTATCGGGATAACGGAATGTTCAGGTTGAATATTCCAAATGAAACTCCTGGCGTTGGACAGGCGCGTCAAAGCCATCAGGGGATCGCGCTTATTGAGGCTCCGCTTCGAAAGAATGGGCTAGCAAAGCTAACTATTGTGCCTCCGGGTGAGCAACTCGAGAGTATTGTTGCTAGATCTGTAATACTTGGCACGTGGGGAAAGACACCAACCCGAAAATATGGTTGGTTTTAAGGGAAATGGACAAGCTATTCCCCACTTATTTCCGAAATGAAACTGAAGTTCAAAAAACAGGCTTATCAAAGCCATGCGGTGGAGGCGGTGGCGGATTGCTTCGCCGGACAGCCGAAGCACGAGCGGGTGAATTACCGGATCGATCCGGGCCGTGGCGAGAAGGGTGGCCAGCAAGTCCTGATCGAGGACGAGGGATTCCGGAATCACGACGTGGTCCTGCCCCTGTCCGCGATGCTCAAGAATCTCGGCACGGTTCAGCAGCGCCAGAATCTGCCGATGTCTTCCGCACTCCATGCGATCAAGGGCGTTTCTCCGCTCAATTATGACATCGAGATGGAGACCGGCACGGGCAAGACGTATTGCTACATCAAGACCATGTTCGAGCTGAACCGGCTCTACGGCTGGAGCAAGTTCATCGTGGTCGTCCCCAGCATCGCCATCCGCGAGGGCGTCCACAAATCACTGGAGATCACTACCGAGCATTTCCTGGAGCAATACGGCAAGCGTGCCCGCCACTTCATCTACGATTCCAAGCAGCTCCACAATCTGGAGAGCTTTTCCTCCAACGGCGGGATCAATGTGATGATCATCAACGTGCAGGCCTTCAATGCCACGGGCAAGGATGCACGCCGGATCTACGAGGAGCTGGATGATTTCCAATCCCGCAGGCCCATCGACGTGATCAGCGCGAACCGGCCGATCCTGATTCTCGACGAGCCGCAGAAGATGGAGGGCAAGAAGACGGTGGATTCCCTCGGCAAGTTCAACCCGCTGATGATCCTGCGCTACTCCGCCACCCACAAGACGGAGCACAACAAGATCTATCGCCTCGATGCGCTGGACGCCTACAACCAGAAGATCGTCAAAAAGATCTCCGTCCGTGGCATCACCGTGCGCGGCTTGTCCGGCACGAACGCCTATCTCTATCTCCAGTCGATTGAGATTTCAAAAGCCGCGCCGACCGCCCGAATCGAATTCGAGAAAAAGCAGGCGACCGGGATCAAACGGACGGTCCAAAAGTTCTCCAAGAACGACAACCTGCACGATCTATCCGGTGGCCTCGACCAATACAAGGGATTCGTCATCTCCGACATCGACGCCCGCGACAACACGGTCTCGTTCACGAATGGCATCGTGCTCGAGGCTGGAGATGCGACCGGCGACGTGAATGAATCCGCGCTGCGCCGCATCCAGATCCGCGAGGCGATCCGCGCCCATTTCGAGAAGGAACAGGTCTTGTTTTTCCAAGACATCAAGGTGCTCAGCCTGTTCTTCATCGATGAAGTGGCAAAATACCGCCAATACGACGAGAGCGGCGAGGTTCCCGGCGAATACGCCAAGATCTTCGAGGAGGAATACAACCTGCGCCTCAACGAACTGCTGGAGCTTGAGGAAACGGAATACACCCGCTACCTGAAGAAGATCGAGACGACGAAAACCCACAACGGCTATTTCTCCATCGATAAGAAATCCAAGCGCATGGTCGATCCCACCATGACCGCCCGAGGCGAGACAAAGGGCGAGACCGACGATGTGGATGCCTATGATTTGATCCTGAAAGACAAGGAGCGCCTGCTTTCCTTCCGCGAGCCGGTGCGCTTCATCTTCTCCCACTCCGCGCTGCGAGAAGGCTGGGACAATCCGAACGTGTTCGTCATCTGCACCCTGAAGCACAGCGATAACACGGTCTCCCGCCGCCAGGAAGTGGGCCGTGGTCTCCGGCTCTGCGTGAACCAGAACGGTGACCGGATCGATTCGCCCGCCATCGTCCATGACGTGAATGTCCTAACGGTCGTGGCCAGCGAGAGTTATAAGGACTTCGTCGACGCATTGCAGAAAGACACGATGGCCGCACTAACCGCCCGACCGCGCATCGCCGATGCCAAGTATTTCACCGACAAGATTCTCAAGACGGCGAGCGGCGACATCACCGTGACGCCGGATCTCGCCAAGAAGATCTATCGCTACCTCGTCAAGAACGACTATACGGACGACAAGGACCAGATCACCAACGCCTATCACGACGCGAAGCAGGAAGGCACGGTCGCCGAGTTGCCGGAAGAACTCGCACCCTACGCCGAGCAGGTATTTAAACTCATCGACAGCGTCTTCAGTGATGCCGCGCTGAACGATCAGTTTTCCGACGACCGGAAAGCCAAGCAGAACCCGCTCAATGCGAACTTCAAGAAGAAGGAATTCCAAGACCTCTGGAGCAAGATCAACCGCAAGGCCGTTTACAGCGTTCACTTCGAAACGGATGAACTGGTCGGCAAATGCATCAAGGCCCTGGACAAGGAACTGAAAGTCAGCCCGCTCCAATACACCGTCCAGCGCGGTGAACAGGTGGAACAAACAACCTTTGAGCAAATCAAAAGCGGTGAAGCATTCAGCCTCCAGGAAACCGCCACCGCGACCGTCCGGTCGTCCATCGGATCCACCGTGAAGTATGACCTGCTAGGCAAAGTCGCCGAGAGCACGAAGCTCACCCGCGCCACCATTGCCGCGATCCTGCAAGGAGTCCGCTTCGATACCTTCGGCCAATACCGGATCAACCCCGAGGATTTCCTGATGAAAGCCGGCCGCATCATCAACGAGCAGAAAGCCACCTGCATCGTCGAGCACCTCGCCTACAACCCCATCGACGACACCCACTCCAGCGACATTTTCACCGCTGGAAAGGCCAAGGAGGATTTCAGCAAAGCCGTCAAAGCGGACCGCCACATTTACGACTACGTCTTCACCGATTCCAAGAACGAGCGCGAGTTCGTCAAGGAACTCGACACCAGCAAGGAGGTCGTCGTTTACGCCAAGCTGCCGCGAGGATTCTCCATTCCTACCCCTGTCGGAGACTACAACCCGGACTGGGCCATCGCCTTCGTGGATGGCGAGGTGAAGCACGTCTATTTCATCGCCGAGACCAAAGGCAGCATGTCCAGCATGGAGCTACGGAAGATCGAGGAATCCAAGATCGAATGCGCGAGGAAGTTCTTCGCGAAAATCACATCGGAGCAAGTCCGTTATGATGTGGTGAAAGACTACGCAACCTTGATGGATTTGGTGCGATGAAGAACCGGCAAGAATATCAAGGGCCGTTCGAAAAAGCGGGGTCGTTAAAAGCTTCTGTCAGGCATTCGCTTTTCCGATCATCAGCAGTCGAAGGCCATTGAGGCATACCAGGACGGTGCTGCCTTCATGGCCGATGACTCCTAACGGCAATGCCAGGGAAAACCCGAGTGCCGAGATGATCAGGACGACGATGACAGCACTGGCGAAAATGAGATTCTGCATGAGCACCCGTTTCGCCCGGCGGGCGTGGGCGAGGAGCAGCGGGATGTTTTCCAAACGATCTCCCATCAGAACAATGTCTGCGGTTTCCATGGCCACGTCGGTGCCGGCGGCTCCCATGGCCATGCCGATGTCGGCCATCGCAAGGGCAGGGGCGTCGTTCACCCCATCGCCGATCATCATCACGGTGCCTTCTAACTTTAGCTGGCGGATGACTTCCAGCTTGTCCTCCGGCAAAAGCTCCGCGCGAACTTCATCGACCTTCGCTTCCTGGGCGATGGCATTGGCAACGAGGCGCTGGTCGCCGGTGAGCATGACCACTTTTTTCACACCCAGCCGGTGCAGTTGATCTGCCAGGTCGCGCGCGGCGGGGCGGATGGTGTCCGCCATGACGAGAACGGCCTTTGCGGTGACGGCATCGCCATCCCGGATGCCTAACCAGACGCAGGTCTTGCCTTTTTCCTGGAGCGGTTTGGAAGCCTCCGCCAGCTCTGCGAATCCTGCGGCTTTCAATTCGACAAACAAACGCTCGCTGCCGACGATGTAACGCACGGCGTGGATCGTGGCCTCCGCGCCTTTGCCGGCAGTGGATTGGAAATCCTTGGCGAGCGGCAGCGTGAGTCCGAGATCCCCGGCGCTTTTCACGATGGCATGCGCCAGCGGGTGCTCGGACTTCGCCTCAAGCGCGGCGGCGGCCACCAGAAGTGAAATGGATTCTTCGGGTAGGTCCTTCGAAATGGCCTGGATTTCTCGACCGATGACGAGATCCGTGAGCGAGGGTTTTCCAACAGTGAGGGTGCCGGTCTTGTCGATGGCGACGATGTCGATCTTCGCCGCGCGTTCCAAGTGCGAGCCGCCCTTGATGAGAATACCGCGCCGCGCGGCCCCACCGATGGCGGATAGAACGGTGGCGGGCGTGCTGATGACCAAGGCGCACGGTGAGGCGACTACCATGATCGTCATCGCCCGATAGAAGGCATGGGCGAAGGTTTCCCCCTGGAAAACGAAGGGAATCAGGAAAACGATGATGGTTAGGGCGATCACACCCATTGCATAATACTGCTCGGCGGTTTCGAGGAAGCGCTGGGCGTTGGATTTCTCAGCCTGCGCCTCCGCCACGAGTTTCACCATTCGCGAGAGGGCGGAGTCTTCCGAGCGTTTGGTGACCTTCAGCTCGATGCCGCCGCTCTGGTTGAGCGT
This sequence comes from Verrucomicrobiales bacterium, assembly GCA_038204755.1. GTDB lineage: Bacteria > Verrucomicrobiota > Verrucomicrobiia > Verrucomicrobiales > Akkermansiaceae > Luteolibacter. Next base: position 4,710 of record JBBRCO010000027.1, on the reverse strand, counting down.
TCCGGCGAAGAGCGTGCTGCCGAGGGTTTTGGAAACGGGCATCGACTCACCTGTTAGCGATGATTCATCGACATTCGTGCTGCCCTCGGAGATCACGCCGTCCACCGGGATCTGCTCGCCGGGGCGGACGATGACGATTTCCCCGATTTCCAAATCCTCGACCGCCACCTTGACCGTTCCATCAGCACGTTTCACCAGCGCCTCGCTCGGGCGGAGCGTGAGCAGTGATTCGATGGCCTTCTGGGTGCGTTCCATCGCGTGCCGCTGGAGCACGTTAGAGAAACTGAACAGAAACAATAACAGCGCCCCTTCGAAGGGCTGGCCGATGATCGCCGCCCCCAGTGCCGCGAGAACCATCAGCACATCCACGTCCAACACTTTTTCCCGCAGCGAGGCGATGGCGGAGCGCACGCCTTCCTGTCCGGCGAAAACGTAGGCACCGGCATACAGCGCTTTGGTTGCGATGCTAACACCCGAGGTCTTCTCCACGATCAATGCGATGATCAGGAAAACGAAACCCAGCGCGCAGGAAATTTCCTCGTTCAGTTCGCCGGCGGTGATCTTGTTCCAGAATGAGTGGTCGTTCTTTGCCTTGCGGACCAAAGGCCCCACACGAGCTCCGGCCTTTTTCAAATCGCCGAGGACGCCTGCTTCCGTGACGAGGCCGGAGTCGAAAGTGACGGATAGAACCTTGCCCATGTAGGTGGCGGTGGCGCGGCGCACACCGGGAATTTTTTCCACCTTGCGCTCCAGCTTCAGGGCGCAGGCCTCACAGGCGCTGCCCTCCAGCCGATAGATGCTTTTTTCCAACACGGACGAGACCTGAGCCTGGTGCTCTTTGACAAGTTCCACCACATCCTGTTCGCTCAGTTTCGCTGGATCGTAGTCGATCTCCACTTTCGCATGCACGAGATCCGGGCGGACTTTTACAATCCCGCTGTGGTCGGTGAGTTCATGGTCGGGTTCAACTGAGGAAGACGGATTTGAGATATCGGGATTCATGATTCGGAAATTACCACCAGACGTGGCATAGCAGAGTTTGGGGTATCAAGAAGGATTTCAGTCGCCGGAGTCCCGTGGAGCGCTCGCGTTGCCGACCTTGGAGTTCATGCCCACACCATATTGGTAAACAAGCTTCCCACCATAGTGTCCGGCCTCTGCCACGCAAATGGACGCGCCCACTGCCGCCAGCGCGGCAATTCCCGCAGCACTCCTCGCCACCACCGGATAGCGGCGGAGCGCGGCGGAGGCGATGGCGGCGGCGGCTGCTAGCAGGGCGATGTTCCGCGCACGCTCACCCCATTCCTCGTGTTCCTCCAGCATCTCCTTTGCCTGGGCCGGGATTGACTCCTGTTTTTCACCGTCTTCCTCGCCTGACCAGGTCGCGGCGATCGCGCCGACCGCCCCCAATCCGAGCATGCCAGCGGCGATCCATGGCAGATGGAAACGGCGGGAAAATACGGCCACGATCGCGAGTAGAGTTCCTAGCAGGATCAGGGCAATCGGGAAATGCACCAGCGCGGGGTGAAGCGGATTTGGGATGAAATTCATGGCGGTGATAGATTGGAGTGAATGCGCACCCCCATTGGGAATTGGCAAAAACATGCACCTCATGGCGCCCCCGCGATACTTTTAACGCGTAACATTTTGCAACACGCTCTTGCGATTCAGTCGCACGAATCCAAGGAAATCAGGGAGGCCCGCCCCTTTCATAAGGATAGTGCCCGCGCCGTGGTGAATTCCGCAGAACAGCCCGCCTGGATTCCCCGCAGTTTCTATCAAAAGCCGATCACCGCCAGGGCTGTCGGCACCCATTTGAAAAGTGCCATCAATGTGGCGATGCGTTTATATGTATCGAAGCTCCCGCAGGGCATGTGATTGCCACAAAAAACAAAAAGCATTTTGAGCCGATCGCTCAGATACTCAATAAATCGATCTCAGTCGCGACAGGTGCAAAATCGACTGCAATCTAAACGAGGACCGGACGACTTTTTTCGACCATGCCTCATGTCTGTTTTTTCACCAGCCACCGGGACAAGGTTACTGCGATTCCTGAGCGGGAAACCCCTTCCGCCTGCCGGAGAACGGACTGAAGTCCTTGGCTACTTTTCCAAGCGGATATGGCGCTTGTCGTTTTGGGAGATCGGCGTGTTGTCGCGGACCTTGAGCGTGGTGGAATCGCTAAGAAGGACGGTGGTGTGTCTGCGGCCGCTGAACCAGGTGAGGAGATCGGATGAGACTTCGGCATGGCGGCTGAAATCACGCTGTCCTCGAGGCCAGGTGGCAGTGAGCGTGCGGTATTTTTTCCCATCGATCACTTCGATGCTGCCGGTGGCCGGGACGGCGGCGGTGGCAGCGGCGGCCGTGCGGAAGGGGGCTGATTTTTTCGAACCAGACGCGGCTTTGTTCTTGCCGGTGAGGACGATGTCGAAACTTTTTTCATCCGCATCATCGCTGAAAATATGGACGGCGGCCCAGCGGGTGCCGCCGGTGGTGGGCTTGAAGGTGAGGCTGACGGTGGTGCTGGCCCCCGCTGCGAGGCGGGTGACACGCAGGTTGCTAACGGTGAAATCCGGGCGGTTCAGTCCGTTCTTCAGCAGGGTGAGGCCGCTGAGGGGGGCGGAGCCGGTGTTGGTGATGATGAGCGTTTTTTTCGCGCTGGCACGGGACCGGGCGACCGTGCCGAAATTGATGAATGCCGCATCGTCCGTGAGATTAGGGCCGCCTTTGATTTGAATGGCGATTTCGGGGACGGGAATGGCGTTGCCGCTGAGGGCGATCTCAAACGGGTTCTCATCCGGATCGTTGCTGGCGATCCGCAGGGTGGCGGTGCGGGTCCCGGCGGCGGATGGTAAGAAGATGACCTTGAAGGTGAAGCTTGCTCCCGGAGCGAGCGAGGTTTTCGCAAGTGCGCCCGCTCTAAAGTTCGATGCGTGGATGCCGCTGATGGAAAGTGCGAGGTTGGTGAGATCCGCGGATCCGGCATTGCGGATGATAAACGAGCGGAAGGTGGTTTTGCTGCCGATATTGGCGGAGCCGAACGAACTCGAACCTTCACTCAGCCGCAGGGCTCCGCCGGCTGCCGGGGTGACGACGATGTTCGGAACGAAAATGTCCGGAACGGCAATGCCGGTGCCGGAAAGAATCAGGCTGAAGGCGCTCTCGGTTTGGACGTCGCTGAAGAACTGGAGGACCGCGCCACGCTGGCCGGCGGTGGAAGGCTTGAAGGTGACGGGGAAGCTGGTGCTTTCACCGGGGGCGAGAGTGGATTGCGCGGGCGCTGCAATGATGAAATCGGCTCCCTGAGCGCCGGAGGAAACCCAGCGCAGTCCGCTGAGCGGGGCGGTGCCGATATTTTTCACGGTGATGATCTGCGCCGTGCTGGTGGCACCGAGGGTGACGCCGCCGAGATCACGGCCGGTTTCGCCATGTGCGAGCCACGAGCCGTCGATTTGGCCGATGGCGATTACGGGCACAGTGCCGCCGATGCCTTCGAGTTTGATGTCGAAGGGGTTTTCATCCGCATCGTTGCTGGTGATGTGGAGGACGGCGCTGCGCGATTCTGCGGCGGACGGGGTGAAAGTGATGGAAAAAGTGGTGTCGGCATTCGGCGTGAGAGAGCTACCCGCCAGGGTGCTGGCGGTGAAATCGGACGCGTTTGCGCCGTCGATGCTGATGGAGAGTCCGGATAGGTTGGCCGTGCCGAGGTTTTTGATCGTGAGCGATTGGGCGCCGCCCGAGGAGCCGAGGTTCACCTTGCCGGAGTCCAAGGTGGAGCTGCTGTCGGTGAGCTCGGTATTGCCTGCGCGGGTGATGGCGATTTCCGGGACGGCCACGCCGGTGCCTTCCAAGCGGATGTCGAAGGGGTTTTCATCCGCATCGTTGCTGGTGATGTGGAGGGCGGCGCTGCGGATGCCGGCGGCGGTCGGCTTGAAGGTGACAGTGAAACGGGTGCTGGCTCCCGGAGCGAGCGTGGTGGTGGTGAGCCCGCTGATGCTGAAATCGGACGCTCTGCCGTCGGCAGTCAGAGCGAGGCCGGTGAGACTGGCGCTGCCGGAATTGCTGATGGTGAAGGTGCGGGCAGTGCTGGTCGCGCCCATGTTTACGCTGCCGAAAGTGGCGAGGGAAACCCCGTCTGCGAGGCTGCCGCTGTCGTCCAGCGTGATGGCGATTTCCGGATTGGCGATGCCCGTGCCGGCTAGCAGGAGATGGAACGGACTGCGATTCGCATCGCTGCTGGCAATGTGGATGGCTGCGGTCCTTACCCCGGCGGCCTTGGGCATGAAGGTGATTCTAAAATCGGCGCTTGATCCCGGGACCAGCGTGCTGGTGCCCGGAGTCTCGATCAGGAAATCAGCGGGATTACTGCCATCCACGGAAATGGCGATGCCTGTCAGATTGCCACTCCCGGAATTGCGGAGGGTGATCACCTGGCTGGTGCTGGTGGCACCGAGGTTCACGCTGCCGTGGGAAAGGGTGGCCCCGTTTATCAGGCTGGTCCCGTTCGCTTTGGCCACCGTGATCTGCGGAATCGCCAGGCCGTTTCCGATCAAGGCGATGTCGAAGGGATTTTCATCCGCGTCGTTGCTGGTCAGGTGGACGGCGGCGTTTTTCGTGCCACCGCTGGTGGGCTTGAAGATCACCTCGAAGGTGGTGCTGGCCCCGGGCGCGAGCGAGGTGATGGAGAGCGCACCTTGGGCGGGCAGGGCG
>JBBRCO010000026.1:0-30549 GCA_038204755.1 Verrucomicrobiales bacterium | reverse complement strand
ATCGACAGCCGCCTGATCCGCTGGAGAAACAGGGCCCGCCATGATCAAAACCTCGTCCGCCCGCAACGCCGCCCCCCACCATCCGGCCCCACCGGAATCCGCCAGCGCCTTGACCTGGCGCTTGCCCGGCGGGGCCGCCATCTCCGCCCGCAGCATCGCCATCGTATCCGCCGGAGCGAAAGTTGCCAGATAGGCCACCACCGTTTCCGCCTCCTTGATCAGTCCCTTGCCCAGCATCTCCCGCACCAGGCCCACGTTCGCCCGGATCAGCAAAACAAGATACCGCCCGCGGTCCCGCTTGCACAATTCCTTGGCCGCGTCCCGGGCTTTCCTCCAAAGGCCCGCCTTAATGAAATCGAGCACCGGCGCGGCTTCAGGATCCTTTGCTAACTCGTTTGGATCTTCCCTCATTCCTGCAGCGAAGGAAAACCGGGCCACTGCTGGGAATCAAGGTTGAATTGACAATGACACGTCCAGGCGAAATTTCACCCGCCGGGAAAACCAACTCTCATGGTCATCGAGTGAACGCACTTCGCCATCCAATGAACTCATTCGGTCACCCCAAATCCTGACGCGCGGCTGCATAGCAACTTCGGGTGACGCACGATGGCTGGCCACCGCACTCCATCCAGAACCCGCCACGAAAACCTCCTTGCTCTTGCTTGCTGGTCATTTGGACTGGTCATCTGAAAATGATAGCAAAGATGCTGCGTCGCCGGGTGAGGTATTTCTCCATTGAAATGACCCCGTTGACTGGCAATGCGGATGAGGACAGGGAGCGGGTGGGCGAGAGGAATCAGGCCAGCAGTGCATCGATCACCTTTTGCGCGGAATAGCCTGTGCCGTCTTCGGGGAGCATGGCGCGGATGCTGTCGAGATCGTCGCCGAGGGTGATGATGGGTGGCTCCGTGGTGCCGTCGGAGCGGCGCTGGGCGAGACCGATAGAAGCGCCTAACGAATTGCAAAGGCAGACGGATCCATTGGTGCGGGCGATGCCGCCGCCCTTCGAGGTGTAGATGCCGATGGGCTCGGCGGAGCAGCGGAAACCGACAGAGCCGTCCTCTTTCATGTAGGTTTCCCGCAGCACGCCGAGATCGCAGATGCGTTCGCGGTGATCGTAAATTTGAGAGTTAGAGAGCGTGCTGGGGAGCTGGGCGACCTTGAAGGGAAATCCTGTGGGCGAGGCGGAGGCGTTGGTGAAAACATCGAGATCATTGCGGCGGATGGCGTCGATCAGCTCGGCCTTGAGCTTGGGGTCGAATCCAGATTCGTCGCTGAGCGCGAAGACGGTGCCGACTTGGACGCCCATGGCTCCCTCTGCCTGGGCTTCGCGGAGTTTTCCCTCCAGTCCGTATCCGCCGGCGAGCCAGAAGGGCAGGCCGATCTCGCGGAATTTCGAGACGTCGATCGCATCGCGAGGACCATACACGGGCTCGCCTTTTTCGCTGAGCTGCATCGCTCCGCGCGGCGGCGCGTTGTGGCCACCGGCGATGGCTGCCTCGACGACGAAGCCATCGACTTTTCCAGATGCCTTGCGGCGGAGGTTTTCTGCCAGAACGGGTGAGGAAACGATGGCGAGGAAAAGCGGGCGCTTCAGCAGGTGCGGCGGCTCACCACAGAAAATCGCGGGATCGAACTCGACGCTGATAGTCCGGTCCGCGCCGGTGACGTCGAGACGGAGTTCCGCGGCTGTTCCTTCCGAGAGCTTGTCGAGAATGCCGGGGATCTGGCGGGGAATGCCCGCTCCCATGAGCACGGCATCGGCACCAGCGAGCATCGCGCCGTAAAGCGCGGACATGGTGGGGAGCTGGCTTTTTTCCAACAGATTCAGGCCCACGCAGCCGTTGTGGCCTTCCTTCGCGAGCCAGATGGAAACGAAGCTGGCGAGCACGGAAAGCTCCAGCGCGGGAGTCGAGGGCGGATACGACATCATGGGCGTGGAGCGGAACGCGGCGTCCGGGGCGATTCCGCCATCGGCGAAATAGCGCTTCACCATGCGCTCCGCCATCGCCGGAAACGGGAACTGTTCCAAGGCGCGGCGGATGTGGCCGCCTTCATCGCCGAGTTGGAGCGTGCGCGCGATGACGACGTCCAACATGGTGCCTGATACAACACCGAGCTGCCCTGCTAGGGAAACGGCGCGGGCAAGGCGCCAGCCTGATACACCCACGCCCATGCCTCCCTGGATGATGGGTGGAAGTTCATTGGCGGGGATGGAATGGGTATTCATGAATTCTTGGGAGTGTCGATGGTTTTGCGGCCGCGGATGAGATCGCGGGGGTGGTTAAATTCGGTTTCTTTTTTAACTATCAACTCTCAGCCACGAACTATCAATTTCTTCAACTGCATCCCTGGCTGGTGCCGCATTGGGTGCAAACGCCGCAGGCTCCGGCGCGGATGACCTTGTCGGAGCCGCAGTTCGAGCAGGTGATGCCCATGTAGGCGGTGCCCAGCGCGGTCTGGACACGGGCGGTGGCGTGGTGGGTGTGATCGGCCACGCTGAGTTCGCGCACGGGGCGGTTGATGGCGCGCTTTTCCATTTCCGGCAGCTCGGGCATGGGGAACTCGGTTTGCGCGGCATCGGGCGAGGTGGCCTGGCGGTAGCCTTGGATGAACTGGCAGCCCATCCAGCGGAAAACATAATCGCTGATGCTGAAGGCGGAGCGGATGTCGGGATTCGAGGTGAAACCACTGGGCTCGAAGCGTTGATAGGCGAATTTCTTCACCATCTGTTCGAGCGGCACGCCGTATTGCAGGGCGATGGAGGTGAGCGTGGCCACGGTGTCCATCAGGCCGCCGATGGTGCTGCCTTCCTTGGACATCTGGACGAAAAGTTCACCCGGTTGGTCATCTGGATAGAGACCGACCGTGATGTAACCCTCATGTCCGGCGATCTCGAACTTGTGTGTCAGTGATCTGCGTGTGTCCGGCAGAGTACGGCGCGGACGGCTATCGATCTCGTTCCGCAGCGCCTCGTTCTCTCTGGCAAGCGAAGCAATTTTCTCCGCGAAATCCTCGACGATATGTCCGCTGCCGCCCATGTCGGAGGTCTTCTTCGTATTGAGCGGCGCGGAGCGTTTCGAACTATCCCGATAGATGGCGACGGCTTTCAATCCGAGCTGCCAGGCCTCGATGTAGGTCTGCATGATGTCCTCGACGGTGGCGTTTTCCGGGAGGTTGACGGTTTTCGAAATGGCTCCTGATAGGAATGGCTGCGAGGCGGCCATCATCAGCAGGTGGCCGCGGTAGTGGAGGCTGCGGGTGCCTTTGTAGGGCTTGAAGGCACAATCGAATACAGTCAGGTGTTCCGGCTTCAGTCCGCTGGGGATCACTTGTCCGGTTTCGTCATCGGTGACGTCCTCGATGGTGTCCCATTTTTCGATGTGTTGGAGAATGGCGGCGTTCTGATCGTCGGAATAACCAAGGCGCTTGAGCGCGGGCGGGACGGTTTGATTGACGATTTTCAACATGCCGCCGCCAGCGAGGAGCTTGTATTTCACCAGGGCGATGTCCGGCTCGATGCCGGTGGTGTCGCAGTCCATCAGGAATCCGATGGTGCCGGTGGGAGCGAGCACGGTGACCTGCGCGTTGCGGTATCCATGGCTGCGTCCGGCATCGAGTGCGCGGTCCCAGGCATTGCGGGCGGCTTCGATGATCGGCTGGCAATCGGCGTTTCCGGAGAGGTTGTAGGCCAGATCGCGGTGGCGGGAAATGACGTCGAGCATCGCCGGTTCGTTCGATGGCGCGGGCGGATTTTTCACCGTGCCGTAGCGGGCGTCCTTGTAGGATGGGAAAGGACCGGTGATGGCAGCGAGCTCGGCGCTGACCTGATAGGCGTGGCCGGTCATGAGTGCGGTGATGGAGCCGGCGAGGGCACGGCCTTCATCCGAATCGTAGCCAAGCCCGCGGCTCATGATGAGTGCGCCGAGGTTGGCAAATCCGAGGCCGAGCGTGCGGAAGGCGTGGGAATTTTCCGCGATCGGCTGGGTGGGGTAGCTCGCGCGGTCCACGAGGATTTCCTGCGCGACGATGAAAAGGCGGACGGCGTGCTTGAAGCGTTTGACATCGAATGAGCCGTCGCTTTTCCTGAATCTAACGAGGTTGAGCGAGGCGAGATTGCAGGCGGTATCGTTGAGGAAAAGGTACTCGGAGCAGGGATTGGTGGAATGCTGGCGGCCGCTGCCCTTGCAGGTGTGCCAGGTGTGGATGGTGGAATCGAACTGCATGCCGGGATCGCCGCAGGTCCAGGTGCCTAACGAGATTTTCCGGAGGAGATCGCGGGCGTTTTTTTTCTCGCAGGGTTCGCCATCGGTGACGCGGCGTGTCCACCAGTCGCCATCGTCCACGGCGGCCTGCATGAACTCGTCACTGGCGCGGATGGATAGATTTTCGTTCTGGAACATGACGGAGCCGTAGGCGTCGCCATTGTAGGAGCCATCGTAGCCCTGCTCGATCAGCGCCCAGGCTTTCTTTTCCTCGATGGTCTTGGCTTCGATGAATTCCTCAATGTCCGGATGCCAGTCCTTGAGCGTGTTCATCTTCGCGGCGCGGCGGGTTTTTCCGCCGGATTTTACGGCGTTCGCCACCTGATCGTAGATGCGCAGAAATGAGAGCGGCCCGGAAGGTTTGCCGCCACCGGAGAGTTTCTCTCGGGTGGAGCGCAGGGTTGATAGATCGGAGCCGGTGCCGGAACCATATTTAAAGAGCATGGCCTCCGACGAGGCGAGGCGCATGATGTCCTCCATCTTGTCCTCCACGCCCTGGATGAAGCAGGCGCTGGCCTGCGGGTAGTGGTATTGGCCGGGTGCGCGCCTGGCTTTGCCCGTCTCCGCGTTCCAATACCAGTTGCCTTCGCCGCCACCCTCGCCGATGCCGTATTGATCATAGAGGCCGACGTTGAACCAGACGGGTGAATTAAACGCGCCGTATTGATGAAGGCAGAGCCACGTTAGGTCGCCGTAGAAATTTTCCGCGCTTTCCTCGTCGGCGAAGTAGCCGTCGGCGAGGCCCCAGTCGGTGATAGACCGGGTGACGCGGTGGATAAGCTGGCGGACGGAGGACTCACGGCCACCGTTGTTAGGATCGTTGCTGATGGTGGCGTCGCCGTAGAAGTATTTGGAAACGGCGATCTTGGTCGCGAGTTCGCTCCATGCTTTGGGAACCTCGACGTTTTCCTGACGGAACATCGTTTTGCCCCGGTCATCTGTAATTTCCGCTGTGCGCCTGCTCCATTCGATCCCATCAAACGGCGAAATTCCCGGTGAAGCGAAGTTCCGCTCGAAACCGAGGCCGGAGATTGTTGCTGATTCTGTGGGGCTAGGGGATGGTGCGTCAGCGGTTTTCATGGGATGGGCGGACCTAAAAGATACGCTACAGCCGATTTTCAGCCACGCATCCCGCATCACAACCTGCGCCGATTCCACCATCGGACCCCGTTTTGTCATCCCGGCGGATGTTGAAGATGCGTTACCAGAGTGCCCTTAGCGCATCAGTATCAAGCACTTCCAATGTGCTCACGATCCGGTCCGGCGATTCGGTCCGGCGATTCGGTCTCCAACGAGTCTGCTGGGTGGGTGGTGGTGACGCCCACGCATTTTCATCCCGCCGGCGCGTGCGGCGCGGAGCCCGGCGTGCGCGTCCTCGATGACCACACAGCACGCGGGATCGGCCCCAAGCCCAGACATCCTGACCCACCTACGTGAGTGATGGGCCAGCGCTATGGATATGTCGATCATCCGGGACCTTGTGATGGAGTGGGGATTTCGGGAGCGGGGGCGGTGCCGTCTTCCACGCTGCCGTCGTCGTTGATATAGACGACTCCCCAGGCGCGGGCGATGCGGCGGCGGCCGGGGGCGTCGAGGCCGGGGTGCTCGGTGAGGTGAAACTCGATGGTGTTGATGATGCTGACAGCGAGCTGTTGGGCTTCCGGATAGAGGGCGGCGGCTCCGCCTTGCTCGGCATCGGTGGTGAGCTTCGCGGTCTGGGCAGTGTGGCGTTTTTGTGAGGCATCCGCATGGGCGGTGGCGGCTTCCGCTGCGCTGGGCAGGGCCATGGGGGTGAAGGCGGCGGCCTCGGCAGTCTGGCGGGCGACTTCTCCGATGGCGATTTTTCCACCGGCCTCAAGGATGGCGGGGATGGTGCTGAGATCTGGCAGGGTGGCGGCGGTGACGTCCCGGCCGTAGTAGGCGCGGCCGCCGGGGGTGAAGGTGCCGCGGGCGACTCCGAGGTCATAAACCTGATGGAAGTGGCTGACGGTCATGGCGAGCTTGTCGATGGCTCGGGTGAGGGCGCTGGTGGCGGGTGTCTGCGCGGCGAGGGCGATATCGACATCGTTGCTTTCCTTGAGGAGGCGGCTGAGGAAACTGTTCGGGTCCGCACCATCGAGCTTGGCCCAGTGGGCGGGGGAGATGAGTCGGTCGTTGGGGAATTGTTTCCAAGCATCACGGGCGGTGGTGAGGCTGCGGATGACGGTGACGTTGGTGTAGGGGAGGCGGCGTTTTGGCATGGCGGTAATTCGTTCAGGAGCTGTCGGGAGAGTGACAGGGAACCGGAGGGGATGGGAAGGACTGAGTTAGAGAGTTGAGTGACGATTTGGTGACATTGGGGCTGGGAAGGTCTGAAAAGGGGTTGAATGGGACATTTTGACGCACTTTCCGGGGTTTTCAGGGTAAAGAGGGCTTTCCCGGCTGCCGGTAAGGCGTCTGTATTTGTAATGGGGGCATTTCCGGCTGACGGTAGGGAATCTGCACTGGTAAACGGGGCATCCGGGCGGAGCGGAATGGGGTCTGTATTTGTGCAGGGGGAATCCCGGTGCGAAGCGGGCGGGTAGATACAAGTCCACGCTGCATTCCTGCCAGGCGGGAGGGGCCGTGGCGGTAATACCCGTGACAGGGCGGAAGCGGAGGGCGGGAAGGCAGCGTTCACCCCCCCAATCCACAGTCGAAGCCGCGCTTCCGATCAAGGGTGGGAGGATTTCAGACGTTGGGAGTTCAGACGCGCTCCCGCTCGATGTGCACGGCGACGCACTCGGTGTTCGGCAGGATGTGTTTTTCGATGGTGATGGCGACCTTTACCAGAGGATGATGGCCGAGCAGGTGGCTGGCGATGTCGGTGGCGAGGGTTTCTATCAAGCGGCGGGGGCGGGCGGCGGCGAGGGCTTCGATTTCGAGGGAGACGGCGTAGTAGTCGATGGTGCGCGTGATCTCGTCGGCGAGGCCATCGAAGCTCTGGCCGGGGGTCATTTTCACCGTGACGAGGAGGGTTTGCGGTGCGGCGCGTTCGTCGTCCGGCACGCCGATGTGGGTGGTGACGTGGAGGCGGCGGATCTCGATGGTGTCGGGGGGCATGATAGGGAGGTTGAAGAGCAGACAGGAATGTCTGTGTGACGGGGGAAGGGGTGCTTGTGAAAGAACAGACAGGAATGTCTGTGTCACGCCGGGAGATGAAGAGCAGACAGGAATGTCTGTGTCACGGGGGGATGAGGTTTTGGTCGATGGCTTCGACGATGAGGAAGCGGGTGGGGTGGTTGAGATCGAGCGAGAGGGCGTCGGCGGGAGAGAGCCAGAGGAAGTCCTCGGCTTCGTCGTTGAGCTGGACGGCGGTGGTTCTGGCGCGGGCGATGTAGTTCAATAACAGGAAATGCTCGGGGCGCATGAACTCCGGGGAGTCGATGGAATCCTGAACGAGGGCGAAACGGACGTCGTCAAGCTCGATGGAGGTTTCCTCGCGGATTTCGCGGCGGAGGGCGGCGATGGACGACTCGCCGCGCTCGATTTTCCCGCCGGGGATGCCCCAGCGGTGGCCCCATTTGTGGGTGCGGATGAGGAGGATTTTTCCATGACCGTCATGCAGCAGGGCGCCGACGGTGGCGATCGGCCGGGTGACGGTGCGGCGGCGGTCGAGCAGGCCGCGGAGGACGCCGAGGTCGGGGACGGTGAGGTCCGGGCGGACGGCGGCGAGGATTTCCGCGTGGTTGTAGCCGGTGAGCACGGCGATGGAGGAAACGCCGCCGTGGCGCGCGGTTTCCACGTCGTGGGTCATGTCGCCGACGAAGGCGGTCTCGGCGGGGTCGAGCTGGTGGTTTGCCAGGATCTGATGGATAAGCTCGCGCTTGTCGAGCACGCCGGAGTAGGTGGCTTCGAAGTGTTTCCGCAGGCCGAACTCGTCCATTTGGCGCTCGAAGGCGATGGTGTCCATGGAGGTGAGCACGAAGCAGCGGATGCCGAGGGCGGTGCACCATTCGAGTTTTTCCCGGGCGTGGGGGAGCACGGTGACGGGAGTGATGGCGGCATCGAAGGCGGGGCGGAAATGGGATTCCAGCTCATCGAGCGGGATGTGCGGGAGGAACTCGGCGTAGAAGGCGCTGTAAGGAAGGCGGAAACTGCGGCGGAACGATTCGCGGTCGAGCGGGGCGATGTCGTATTTTCCGAGAACGGCGTTGGTGGCTTCGATCACCGGGCCGAGGTCGTCCACGAGTGTGCCGGACCAGTCGAAAATGAGGTTGCGAAACATTATGGGGGTAAATGCTGAGGAGCTGAAAATTTCAGCCGAGGGTGAATTTGACGGACTTGATCTTGTTTTCCCCGAGCTGGGTGCGGATGCGGGCGAGCAGCATCGGTTTCATCTGCTCAAGCTGGAAGCGCAGCGCCGGCTGGGTGACGCGGAGAATGAGATGGCCGCCCTTGACGGAGATCGGCTCGGTGTGGCGGGCGATGAAATCCCCGGCGAGGTCCTTCCATGTGGCACGGACCTGGTCTTCGTTCAGGCCGTCCTCGGCACCGGCCGCGCGCAGGATGGCGGCCACGAATTGCCCGGCCTTGTGAATGCCGGCGTTCAGATCCGCCGGTTCCTCGGCACCGCGCCATTCCCGCAGAATTTCCTCGCGGATTCTGCCAGGGCGCGGTTTTTTCCTCATGGCGGCGGGGCGATCAGGTATCGCCGTCTTCGCCGATGGCTTCGACCGGGCAGCCTTCCATGGCCTCGCGGGCTTGGGCGAGCTCCTCGTCGTTGGTGGGTTGTTTGAAAACGTAGGAATAGCCTTCGTCCTCGGCACGGGAGAAATTGTTCGGCGCGGTCTCGCGGCAGAGGTCGCAGTCGATGCACTGGCTGTCCACATAGAACTTGCCAGTCACGTTTTCGGTATTTTTGTCTTCGCGGTCAGCCATGATGAATAAAAGGATTTACAAGCCCTTCGATGCCTTTGCCGGGCTTTGGATGCAACTGGATTTTTCCGGAACTTGGGATTTGGCTTTCGCACTGGCCAAGTCGCAGTCCTCTCATTAATAAAAACGAAGCTGCCCGTCATGACACCCGAACCTCCCTCAACACCCGGTGGACCCTCGCTGCCTCCAAGGCATCGCCCGAACCTTGGCAATCTCGCCAAGGATACGACGGAGATGGATCTCTGGGCCTTCGACGATCCGGAATCCACGGACGAGCTTGCCGCCGCGAATCCGCCCGGTGAGTCCCCAGTTCCAGCTCCCCGGCCCACCGAAAAGCTGAAAGTGCGCCATTTCAACGAAAGCTCGGCGCTAAAAGGCTCCGGCAACAAGGACCGTGTCCAGCCGGACATCAGCAGGATCCTGCCAAAATCCTCCGCCGCCGGCTCCTCCTCGCCTTCTTCAAAACGAGCGGACGATTTCGACGATCTCGATCATTGGGACGACACCATCCCTGCCTTGGGGTCCTCGGAAAATTCTGCGGAAATAATGCCCGAGCCTGAAAAAATCATCCCTCTTCCCGCAGCCGTCACCGCCAATCCTCCCGCAGAGCCGTCCGAACCTCAAGCGGCCGACGAAGCGAAGTTGGCCCCTGCACTGCCTGAGAAACCCATTGCCGAGGCGCTGCATCTCAAGTTCGGGCTGACGAAACTGGAGCGTATCGGCCTCGTCGTCCTGCTCGCCGTGCTGGTCATCGGTGCCGCGTCCATCATCATCTACTCGCTCGGCAGCCTGCCCACCGGATCCGCCAAGGTGAATTCCACCGATTTTCCGATCAAGGGCCAACAATTCAGCATCACCACCGCCGATACCTACTGGCGGGCACCTGTGACCGATGGGAAATCCACCGACGTTATCCGCCGCGGCACCGTGCTGATTCCTGTCGTGAATCTCACCACCGCCGGCGGCTCCGGCGCGATCCGCGTCATCTTCCGCAACCACGACGGCGAGTCCATCGGCGACATCGTCACCCGCACCGTTCAGAGCGGGCAGAGCTTGGAAATCGCCGCGACCGCCGGTTTCGACGACATCGGCATGCACGCCGCCTACCGCACCGGAGAGACCAAGCCGTGGATCGTCGAAGTGGACGAGGCACCGACGGCCGCCGCTGCGAATGATGATTTCAAAAAGCTCTTCGAGATGAACATTTCCACCGTCCGCCACTGAATCCCTCTGTTATGTCCAATCAAGAAACCACCCCGCTCGTGCCGAGAGAAGGCTGGCACGTCATGCATCTTTTCTATCATGTCGATCACGCGCAGTGGTCGCTCTACAGCGATGAGGAACAGCGCCAGGCCAAGACGCGCCTCACCGAGCTGGTGCAGGAAATCCGCGCCAATCCGGATACCCACCTGCTGATCTTCTCCATCGCCACTCTAAAGGCGGATCTCGGATTCATGCTCCTCACGCCGGATCTCCAGGTGGCGAACACCTACGAGAAGCAGCTCACTCTATCACTCGGGCCGGAAATCCTCAGCCCGGTTTATTCCTATCTCTCACAAACCGAGAGCTCCGAATACACCACCACCCGCGAGCAATACGCGGCGGAAACCCTGGTCGCGGAAGAAGGCCTGGCAGAAGGATCGCCCGAGTTCGAAGCCGGACTCAAGGCCTTCGATGACCGGATGGCCCATTACCTAAAACACCGCCTCTATCCGGTGCTCCCCGATTGGCCGGTGATCTGTTTCTATCCGATGTCCAAGCGTCGCAATGGCGGCGACAACTGGTATGCGCTCGATTTCGAAGCGCGGAAAAAACTCATGGCCGGCCACGCCCGCGTCGGCCGCACGTACTCCGGCCGTATCCTCCAGCTCATCACCGGCTCCACCGGCCTTGATGAATATGAATGGGGCGTCACCCTGCTCGCCAAGGACACCATCGACATCAAGTCCATCGTCTATGAAATGCGCTTCGACGAAGTGACCGCCCGCTACGGCGAGTTCGGTGATTTCTACATCGGCATGCAGCTCCCGCTCGGCGAGTTGTTCCGGCGGATTTGTTTGTGAAAGCGGCCTATCTATGATGGGCAGGTCCGACACTCTTGAATCCGGGTTATTCCTTGAGAACCCCATTTAACGCACCGCCGGGCAAGCCGGATCAGGTCGCAGGGGCGAGTCTTTGCAGGAGGAGCGCCAGAACGAAGGCCAGGGGGGGGATTACCAGACTTGCCCATTCCAAGGGATACTGGGGAAATCCGGGAGAGGATTGATACAGTCCCGAGAAGGCGAATGGCAGCATCACAATCCAATCCAACAGCGGAATTCCTGCCAGTAGGGCGGAGACATATTTGGAAATCGGCTTGCGATGGACGGTCCGGCAGGCACCCAGCCAAACGATGTAGGGAACGGGTGCCACAAGGATCAGCCACGAAGTGTTTTTCGCCATGAAACAAGGAATGAGCATCAGCGATGCGGCGAGCGTGAACAGAACCCATGGCACACTCCACTCATTGCTGGGTGGCGATCCGTTGGATTCACTGCGGGCGCTCAGCGACAGGCCCACGATATAGAAAAACAAGCCGCTGCCGCAAAAGCCGGCCACCAGGGAAACCCCGGGGACCATCCCTGAAGTCGCTGGCATCCCAACCATCCCCAATGCTCCCAGTAGCGGCAGCAAGCCGCGGCAAAGCCCCATCGGGATGACCGACCATGCACCCCGCTTGTGCCAAATGGTGTAGATCACGATGTTTCCCAAAATCCCGACTGCAATCATTCCCGCGAGCCAATTCACCCATGCTGCCAGTCCCAAGCCAGCGATCGCCAGTGCGATCGCCGCATTCCGATAAAGCCGCGGCGTGAAGAGTCCGCTCGGCAATGCCCTCTCAGGCCGGTGCCTCGCGTCCCAATCGCGATCCATCCAATCGTTCAGGAAATTTCCCGCCACATAGAGCGTGATCGCAGCCAGAGTCAAAAGGCACACCGACGGCCAAAGGACGGTGTGGACATCCATTTTGAACTTATCGCCCATCTTGCTACTGGTGGAGACCGCCAGCGCCACCCCCAGCCACACATTGCTCACCACGCTCGGCACGTTCGCGATGCGGGCGGTGGCAAGGAGGGCGTGGAGTTTTCCCGTTCGGTTCATGGGCACCGAAAAATGGCCACACAATCGGGCTCCGGGCGAAATAATTTTCCCAACAGCCGGATGGACTTCGGGTTTATGGAAGGTCCGCATGAATGAAAACCCACCGATCCCGGATGGAAAACAGGGCAAGGGCGGGGCAAACATGGGTGCGAGCGGACCATACGCCCCTGCCGACAATGTGATTCAACGGTAAAGGAAACCTTCAACCGAGCTCTTCCAGAATCCCCGCGCAGCCGTCGCCGAGCAGCTCGATCACATGGTCGAAGCCACGCTGTCCGCCGTAATACGGATCCGGCACCCGGAGGTCGTCGTGCGTGCGGCAGAAACTGACCAGCGGGCGGATTTTCTCACGGAATTTTACCGCTGTGTCCAAATTGCGGACGTCGATTAGGTTTGATTCGTCCATCGTGACGATCAGTTCGAAATGTTCCAGATCCTCCGGCTGGATTCTGCGTGCGCGACCGGAGAGCGTGAATCCCTTGCGCTCCAGCGCGCAGGACATCCGCAGATCCGGCGGCGATCCCTGATGATGGCCAATGGTGCCGGCGGAATCGATTTCAAAGTCCTCGGTGCGGCCCGCGTCATCGACCATGTTGCGAAAGATGATCTCAGCGGCAGGAGAGCGGCAGATATTGCCAAGACACACAAAAAGAACTCGATGGGTTTTACGGATAGAATCCATGATGAAGCGGGGGAGGCCTCCTGATCTGTCGGATGGCGGTTGCTTGCAATCGAAATCCACCGCCTTATTGCCACGCGATTACGTAATAAGGAATGAGTGGATTTTTATAAGGAAACCTGAATAATGCCAATGTCTGAAAGAAATAGAACGGCGGAATTCTCACCCTCCCTCATCCCATGACCACCCAGGAAAAAATCAATCAGTTGGCAATGGCAGCGCTCAGTGCGGCGCCACCATCGCCGTCCCTCCCAAAGCCGGCGACCTTTACACCTGCTCTTGAAAAATTAAAGGAGACGTCCATCGCGGTTGAGATTCCGGCGATGATCGCCAGCGAGGCTCCAGTGTTTCAGGCCGCGCCAGTGGCTGCCGAGGAAGCTCCCGCAGGCACACCGCTCCAGCACCAGTCGGATCCTGAGTTCAACGCGCTGATCGAAGAACAAGACCGCAAAAAGAAAAAGCAGCTTTTCCGCCAGCGCATGACCGTGAATCTTCTCGTTCTCGCTTTTTTCGGCTCTGCGGGGACTTGGTATGCGAACTCACCCAAGGCGCAGGCCCAAGTGGCAGCGCTGATTCCCGCCTTCCGCCAGAGCGTAAATGACGCGAAAATGCTCGGCAACATCCCCGGGACCTTTGACAAGCAGCTTCGGAAAATCGGCACCCATGGCACCGCCATCGACGAAGCCACCCGTTCCATGGGTACCGATCCCACCAAGGTTGCCGCCAACGATGACGTCCACATGGACAAGGAGATGAATGAATTTACCCGTGGCGAGGGCAAGACCACCACTCAGCGCAACGCCATGCTGAAGGATAAACTCGGTTTCGTGGCGACGCTGGCAGGAGACAAGGCCAAGCTCGGTCAGCCGCAACCAGGCACCCCGCCGCCTGCCGAGCCCTGACCGTGGCTGGGAATGGCATTCATCGAGCGGCGGGATTTTCCTGGACCGGCATTTTCCGCGCAGCGAGGAGGTAGGCGAGCACCGCCTTTTCTCCCACCATGTCGAGTTTCGCCTTCCTCGCCATTTCAGGCATGATGTCGTCGGTCAGTTCGTCGATTTCATAATCCGCAGGATTTTCGAAACCGTGACACTTTGCGCATTTTGTCTGATGCAGTGCATGGCCGCGCTCCAGTTCAGATACCGGGAGGATGATGGACGTAACTGCGAGGGTTCTCCCAAAAATCCGCAAAGTGTGCGAGGCAGTGGCCTTCATATCAGAAATCCACGGGAAACAAGGTGTGGAGTTGGAAATCAGGCTCGTCAGCCAGCGCGGTGACTTGCCAGAGACCGGTGACCGCAACTGCAAAACGGTTGTTTCTCCAAGCGACCGTGGGCCCGATGAAAACGCCGCTGTCGCCGATGGTATCGACGTCCGGCACGGCGATTTCATGCAGGATTTCCGCACCGGCGGACCAGGGCGGGTTGATCTGGTAGCTCACACCCGCGCTCTGCATGAGTTCAGCCCCGTCGTTTTTGTAATCGTCTTCCCAAGCGATTTCACCACCCACGTTGTAAACGAAAATCCACGCGCCGATGTTTTTCTGCAGCAGCCCCAAAATGCCGGTATATCGCTGGCCACCCTGAGTGTCTGCGGGCGCTGCTGATTCAGGTTCATTTGGATTCCTGGACTCACTCGCGGCACGCCCTTGCGGACAGAATAACATCAAGAATTTGCAAAACACCGCGACCAATCGGAATTTCCGTGGTTCCACCGCCGCTTAATCAAAATATGAAAAGTCATTGGATCGTTCCTGTTGCAGCATTGGTGGTGGGAGCCGCCGGCGGATATATTTCCGGTAAAAACACCGAATCGCCCGGAAAATCGGCAGCACTCGAAGAAACCGCCCGGCGCACCCGCTCGTCGAGCCGTTCTGAAGGTTTTAGTGAATCGACTTCCAAAAAGACCAGCCGCAACACCAGCCCCGAGCAGATCGCCAAAATACCGGGCAATTCCAACCGCATCCAGGCCTTGCTGGAATTCTACGCGGGCCTCACCCCCGAGCAACTGGCCGATGAAGCCGCCAAACTCGAAAATCTCCCCATGAACGAGCGCATCATGGCATCGTTCCTTCTCTTCGGCCGTTGGGCGGAAGTCGATCCGACGGCCGCCATGGCGTTCTCCAACACCATGGGCATGGCCGGTGGTTTCGTCCGCCCCACCATTCTCCAGAGCTGGGCCAGCGTGGACCCGGCGAATGCCGCAAAATATTACACCCAAAACCCGCGTGAATTCGCGATGATGGACATGATGGGTGGCCGTGGCGGCGGTCCGATGGGCGGCCAAGGTGCATCCTCCATCATCGCCAGCGAATGGGCGCGCCAAGACCCTGCTGCCGCCATGGCCTGGGCCAACTCCCTCACCAACGGCAAAGGTCAGGCAATGACCGCAGTGGTCAGCGAAGTGGCCAAGACCGATCCGGAAAAAGCCGCTGAAATGCTCGCCTCCATGAATCCGGCCGACCGCCCTGGCGCTTACCGCTCCGTCGCCGCCCAATACGGCGCGGTCGATTTCACCTCCGCACAATCCTGGATCCGCACCCTGCCTCCAGAGGATCAGGCCGCTGCGCTCGCATCCGCCATCGGTGGTCTTTCAGGAACCGATCCAGCCAAAGCAGCACTTGAAGTGAAATCCATGGAAGCGGGCGATTCCAAGGATCGTGCGGTCGAAGTGGTCGTCGGTGATCTGGCGAAAAATGACCCGCAGGCAGCAGCGGAGTTTTTAAAAAGCCAGCCAAGCGAAAAGGCTCTGCGGAACGGCATGCGTCCGCTGATGCAGCAATGGGCGGTGCAAAATCCCGCTGCCGCCCTTGCCTTCATCAACTCTTTTGATGCCGGTCCGATCCGCGACAGCGCCATCCAACCGTATATTTGGAGCAACAATACCAGCAAACCTTCCGAACTGATCAAGGTCGCCGAATCCATCAGCGACGAAGGTGATCGCAACCGTTCCGTCGGCGTCACGGCGATGAAGTGGATGGCCGAGGACCCGGCGGCGGCCAAGGCATACATCAAAGCGTCCCCCAGCATCCCGGCCGACTCCAAGGAGCGTCTCCTGAGCGGTGGCAGCTTATGGGAGGGCAATCGTGGCGGCGGAAACCGCCGCGGAGGCAACTGATCCTCCAGACATTTCCCAAGCCGTGTTTCCTCCGGGAAGCATGGCGTTTTTCGTAAAGTGAAACAAACATTCCTGCCAGTCCCTTTCTCTAACGAAAAAGCTCCAGCACCATGAACGCCTCGCCCGCGCCGTCGTTTTCCTGAAAAGGGTGACCCGAAATGCCTCCGAGAAAATCCCGGAAATCCACCAGCCGCTGATCGCTCACAAACGGCGCGCTCCAATCCTGAAGATCGGTGAAATTCACATCCGCCGTCAGATCCTGGCGGCCGGCATTCCCGTAAATCTCCGGTCCTTCGAGACGCTGCTGTAACAGATAGGCCCGCAGAGTGCCACGGGGGCGGCGGTGATAGATCCTCTCCGCGGTAGAGCCGTAGTCGATCGTGAGCATCCGCCCGGCGTTCCATCGCGGCATCCATTCCGCCAGATAGCGTTGATAGGATTCGTGGACCTCGATCATTTGTCCCAGTGGATGGGTTTCAAGAAATCCCGAAGATTCCGGCAGCAGAGCGGGGGACATCAGCGACTCGTGTGCGCGGCGGTTTTCATCGAACCGCACGGCCATTTCCAGCCAGCCGCCGGTCGTTTTTTGATACCGCCTCACTGGGAACGCATCCACCAGCTCGTTGGAAAAAATCACGGCTCGGCCGCCACAGGATTCGAGTGCTTCCGAAAGGTGCCGGTGCCAGATCGCGCGGTTTCCTAGCAGATTTCGCTGGCGTTCCGCGAGTGGTGCCGATGTCTCCACCAGATGCAGTCGGGTCTTCCAGCGCCTATGCCACGGCAGGAATTTCATCACCGCCGCGGCGAGTGTGCCTTCCCCCGGGCCGATCTCGATCAGGTCGCGGCAACCGGTTTCCTTCATTGCCTTTATTGCCCACGCGGTGATCGCCCGGGCAGGCGCCTCCGAAAGCATCGGCGCAGTGGTGAAATCCCCCCGTCCGCTGATGCCGGAAATCTGCCGGGCGTAGTAGCCGCGCTTCGGATCGTGGAGAGCCCACGCCATGAAGTGCTCAAAAGGAACAGGGGACTCAAAATTCATGATTCACGCGGAAACAAAACAACCGCGATTCCTTGCGGAACGCGGTTGTTTGAAAATTTTTCGGCAGTCTGGACCGGATCAAGCTGTGGCAGCAGCGGTGGTGCGCGCCTTGCGGATGATGCTGTTGACTGTTTCGGAGGGCTTTGCACCAACGGCGAGCCACTTGTCGGCGATCGCGAGGTCGATGGTGTAATTCACTCCTTCGATCTTCGGATCGTAGGTGCCGAGTTGCTCAATGTAACGTCCGTCGCGACGCTTGCGGCTGTCAACGGCAACGATTTTGTAGTAAGGGCGGTCTTTGGTGCCCTTGCGGTTGAGTCGGATGGATACTGACATGGTAAAAGCGTCTTGTGCGGTGCCCGGAATCGGGCGGGCGCGGAAATTGCAGGATCCCCCGCAAAATGCCAAGCAGAATCTTGATGAATTTCCCATGACGGGCCCACCGCACCGAAAATGAAGTCAATCCGACGTCTCCGGGCGGGAGATGAGGGTGGTGAACTGTTCGGTAAGGGTATTGAGAAGTGCGGGGTCCTCGATCTTTTTGCCCTCGGCGGTGGTGATGTAGAGGGTGTCCATGGCGACGCCCTTTTCCGTGCAGATCCGGGCGTGCGCGGTGTTGAGGCCGTTCTGGTTGATGGTGCTGAAGAGGTCGTGGAGCAGTCCGATGCGGTCGAGTCCCTGGATTTCCACAGCCGTGCAGGTGGGGTGCAGATCGTTGCTGACCAAGGCGCGGACGGGCACGGATATTCCGCTGTCCGAACGGGGTTTGAGAAAGTTGACCTTGCGGCGCAGGAATTTCTCAGGGTCATAGGTCTCGGCGATGAGGATGGCTTCGAAGGTTTCCAAAAACCGCTTGCGGGTGGAGACGGCGGAAACGGGTTCGAAATTCGTGGTGCAGACGCGGAAGATGTTCACGACGATGCCATCGGTGCGGGTGAACAGGTCGGCTGATAGAATGTTGATCTGTTCGGAGGCGAGGGCGCAGCAGACTTTTTCCAACAGCAGCGGCTTGTCGCGGCTGGCGAGGACCATTTCGGTGTAGCCTTGGTCGGTGCGGTCGATCCACTTGATGCAGGAGGAGAATTTGTCTGACGTCTCCTCCTCGCGCTGGAGGAAATGGCGAACGCTGCGGACCTGGGTAACGATGTGCGTCGCTTGGCGGAAATGGAAGGCGGCGGCGGGCATGCGATCAAAGTGACACCTCACGTCGGGGTGATAGTCCTCGCGCATGATGCCGATGACTTCGTCGCGCAGGGCGAGGCGGTCGGAGTCGAGTTTCTTCGAGTATTTTTCCTTGCCGCCTTCGAGGAAATCGCGGGTGGCCCGGTGAAGCTGGAGCATCAGGCTTTCCTTCCAGCCGGTCCAGCCATCGGGTGATGTCCCGTTAGAATCGGCGAAGGTGAAGAGGAATAGCGCGTCGAGGTTGGACTTGTTTTTGACGATGGCGGCGAACTCGCCGATCACTTCGGTGTCGTCCAGATTGCGGCTCGTTGCGGTGCGCCAGAAGGTGAGGTGGTTGTCCACCAAAAACATGATGAGCGTGCGGCGCGCACCCTGGATCTGAAGGCGGTTGCAAAGGCGCGAGGCGAGCATCGCGGAGCCGTCGATGTGTTCGCGGACGTTTTCCGCACGGCCGGTGTCGTGCAGGATCACTGCCAGATAGAGCGCGTAGGAATCCTGGATTTCCAGAAACAGCCGCCGATAGATCTCACGGCGCGGATCGGTTTCCGTAATGAGCTGGTCGAGCTGATCGACGCAGCGCAGCGTGTGCTCGTCCGCAGTGTAGCGGTGGAAAAACTCGTGCTGCACAAGGCAGTCGAGCGCGCCGAACTCCGGCAGGTAGCGGCCGAGGAAGCCGACGCGGTGCATCAGCCGCAGGATGCGGGCGACTTCCCCCTTGCGCTCGAGGATCGCTTGGAAGGTGAGGCGGTTCGCCTTGGCATAACGGAACGGGCGGTCGATGTCCTCCCAATGGTTGGCGACGAGCCGGCGGATCTGCGGGCTGAGCTTGAGATTGCGGAGCTGGCAGTGCTGGAAGAGCCGCATCAGGCGGTTGGGGTCTTCCTTGAAAATGTCCGGAGTGGATGGAAACAGCCGTCCCTCGCGGGCGATGAAGCCGTCGAACTCCTCGCGGCTTTTCTTGCGGAACGTCAGGAAGGAGCGGAAGCCGGACTCGGCGAGCGAGTCCTGCTCGATCTGGAAGGTTTCCATCAGCGAGGTCGTGTGCTGATAGAGATGGCGGGTATGGCGGTAGTAGTCCCGCATGAAGGTCTCGACGCGGCGCAGGATGTCGCGCTGCGGGTACTCGAACGCGGTGGCGACCACGCCCTGGAGCTGAAGGGTGAGTTGGTCGGTGGCCTTGCCGGTGTGATAGTGCAGCTCGTTGCGGACGCGGTGGAGGAAGTCGTGCGCGGCTTCAATCTCGGCGCGGGTGTTAGCGGTGATGATGCGATCCTCGACGAGAGCTGCCAGATCGGTGCTGCCGCGTTTCACCCGGGCGACCCACAAGATGTTGTGGAAATCCCGCAGGCCGCCGCAGCTTTCCTTCACGCTCGGTTCCTGAAGGAAAACGGTGTAGGAGTATTTTTTGTGACGGTCGCGCAGGTCTTGGCGGCGGAGTCCGAAAAACGCTTCCTGGCCCTTGCTGATGCACTCGCGGTCGAAGCGCTCCTGGAACTGGGTGAAGAGCTCGTCGTCTCCGGCGATCAGGCGGGCGTCCATCAGCGAGGTTTTATTTTCCTGGTCCGCCTTTGCCTGCTCGATGCACTCGGTGATGGAGCGGCAGGCGTGGCCGACCTTGAAGCCGACGTCCCAGAGTAGATAGAGAATGTCCTGCACGAGATCCTGAAGCGGCTTCGGCAGCTTGGTGGAGGCGCGCGGGAGGAGAAAAAGGATGTCCACATCCGAGCCCGGATTGAGCGTGCTGCGGCCGTAGCCGCCGGTGGCGACGAGGGCGATGGGCAGCAGCTCGCCGCTCTTGCGGGAGTTGAGCGAGGCTTCGAGGATCGAGCCGATGATCGTATCAATCAGCGCCGCGCGGCGGTGGGCGACCTCGAGACCGCCCGCTCCGGAACGGTGATGGAGCAGGATCCGGTGCTCCTCGATTTTTAAAAACCGTTTGTAGAGTGCGATCCGTTCGGCAGGGGAGAGCTGGCCTTGCAGGGCGGGCTTGAGAGCTTCGCGGGCGTGTTCTTCGAGGTTCTTGAGGTGATTCTGCATGCGGGATTTTGTGGAGCGTGTTCCGATTTCGCGGAAGGTCAAGCGAAGCGCCCCATGCGGCTGCCGATACGGGCGTAGAGCTCGATTTGATTGGCTGAATTCTCCACTAAATCCGAATCAAGGCAGATGGTTCCCGCCTCGAAAATCGTGATGGTCGATGATCCTCCGAAGGCAAAAAAACCTTTTTCCTCACCCTTCGAGACGAGGCGGCCGGGGGTGTATGTCTGCTGGATGGTGCCCACGCAGGTCGCGCCGATTTCCATGCAAATCACAGTGCCGAAGCGCTCGGTTTTCAGCTCGGTGACTGTGCGCTTGTTCGTCCAGAGATACTCCAGCCGCTGGCGCAGGGCGATGGGATTGACGGAAAAAAGCGGCCCTCCGATCAATCGGGTTTGCCCCGGAATACCGGCCACCGGGAAGTGGAAGCGATGGTAATCCACCGGGCAGAGCCGCGAGAGGATCAGCGCGCCACCGGCATAATTCTCAGCGAGCTTCGCATCACCCAGCAGCGCGGGCAGGTCGAACTTCTGCCCTTTCACGAACACTCCCTCGATCTCGGAAGCATTCTGAAATCCCAAATGCCGCCCGTCCGCCGGGAAAACGACGTTGGCTTCATCGTCATTGATCGGCCGTGCTTCCGGCTTCAGTTTGCGGAAGAAAAACTCGTTGAAACTCCGATACGACTCCGGCCGCTCCGAGAAATCCGTAGGGTCCAGTCCGTATTGCGCGATGAATGGAGCCACCCGTGCGGCCGATTCCGGTGTGCTCATCCGGCGGCCGTACCACTTCGAGAAAAACGGCCGTTTCACAAACGCTTCCAACGAAATTTTTCCCAGCGGATTCCCATACGACCACCGCAGGAAGCCTTCGCCGTAAACCTGTTCGGCCTCGGAGCGTCCAGAGTGGCGATTGAAATAGCGGATGGCTTCCACGGCGGCGCTTGTAACCGCACATTCCCGCAACCGCAAGGCCTGCCCGGTCGAATTGCCTTCACCCTTTTCCATGGCGGGAAATCTTCGTTCCCCTTAACGGCTGCCGCACTACTTTACCCTCATGACCGAAGGAATTTCAATTGACCCTGCCGTGTGTCATGGCAAGCCGGTGATACGGGGTACGCGGGTTCTCGTTTCAACAATTCTGGGTGCTCTGGCCGGCGGGGATTCGCGTGAGGTGATCGCCGAAGATTATGGAATCGATGAGGACCAGATTGCGGCAGCGCTTCAGTTTGCCAGTGAAATGGCGGATCTTCAGGTATCCACCTACTGAAGTGTTTCCGTGAATTCCACTGAAACCGAGGTAACTGTGGCGTTACCTGTCACCCCTCGCAAGATCGCCCGTTTCCACTTGCGCGGGTCTAGTGGCGGGGCTACTGCCGCTCACATGAAAAGCCGGGTTGCATGTCTGATTGCCAGCGCTGTGATGTTTTCCTCTTGCGAGGAGAAAAAGGAAGTTGTCGTGACCGAGACGCGCGGGGCGACGAGCCGTGACAAGGCCCCTAAACTTTTCGCCACCAGCGACGAACGTTTTCGCGATGCGAAACCGAGCCCGGTCAAGGGCGATATCCCGGAAGGCTGGCTCGCGCTCCCCGCCTCGCAGTTCCGCCTGCTCAACTACCGTTTCGGCGAAAGTGGCATGGGAGAAGTCTGGGTTTCCCTATCTAATGGCACCGTGCTCGAAAACGTGAACCGCTGGCTGGGCCAATTCGGCGCGACCAAGCTGGATGCCGCCGGTTTGGAGAAACTGCCGCCCTCCACCATCGCGGGCACCACCGGGAAATGGGTCGAGGCCGCCGGTGATTACGTCGGCGGGATGGGAGCCGGGCCAAAACCAGGATTTGCCCTCGCCGGTGTGGTCACCTCGCTCAACGGCCAGATCCTCACCGTGAAAATGGTCGGCCCGAAGCCCGAGGTGGAGGCCGCGAAGCCAGTGCTCGAAACCTTCGCCAAGAGCCTGCGCATGGCTGAATGAATCCGCTGCACGAAACCGTAACGCGACCCGCCGAATTGATTATGGAATTTTCCGATACACCACCTCCCCGCAAACCCTCCACGAGTATTCCGGGGAAAATCTTCGATGTGCTTTCGGGCTTCGGGCTGGCCACCATCCTGCTGCTGCTGCTAGGCCTGCTCACCTGGTTCGCCACGCTAGAGCAGATAGACAACGGCCTCTATCCCACGCTGAAGAAGTATTTCTACTGGAAGTCCGTTTTTGTCATCCCCGAATACAACGGGAAAATGGTCCCGCTGCCGCTGCTCAGCGGATACTGGGCGGGTGCGCTGCTTTTGCTCAATCTCATCCTCGGCGGCATCATCCGCATCCGCAAGGGCTGGAAGCATGCGGGCAATCTCATTTCCCACCTCGGCATCATCTTCATGCTGCTAGGAGCAGGCGTGGCGCAGCACTTTTCCGACCGCGGAAACATGGCCGTGGGCGAAGGTGAATCTAGCAACACTGCGGAGGACTATTTCGAATACGTGGTCGAAATCGCCGAAATCAAGGATGGCAAATCCGGGCCTATCACCGTCATCCGCGGCAAGGACATCGATGATCTCAGCGATGGCAAAACCCGCTTTTTCCGCCTGCCGGAGTATCCTTTCGCTCTGGAAATCGGCGGCTACATGAAAAACGCCCAGCCGGTGGGAATCACCGAGCGCGCTCCGGCTCGCAATGAATTGAAAGCGGACGGATACTATCTGATGGAAAAGCCGGCCGAGAACAATGCCGAGGCAAACACCGCAGGCTGCTATGTCAAGGTGATCTCCAGCGATGGGAAAAAATCCGAACCCTTCATCCTCGCCGGTGCCAGTTTCCATCCGTTCTCCCTCCGCATGGATGACCGCATCTTCACCGTGGACATGCGCAAGCGCCTGTGGCCCATGCCCTTCACCGTGAACCTCGACAAGTTCACCGCCGAGTTCCACCCCGGCACCATGAAGCCGTCGAAGTTTGTTAGTGAAATCACCCGCATCGAAAATGGCAGCGAGGCGAAGGTCACCATTCAGATGAACGAGCCGATGCGCTACGAGGGCCTCACGTTTTTCCAAGCCAGCTACGGCCCGCCCGGCGCAGCTCCCGGCGCGAAAATGTATTCTGTCTTTGAAGTCGTGAAAAACCCGGCCGACAACTGGCCGGAATACAGTTTATATATCGTCGCCTTCGGAATGGCCGTCACTTTTCTCACAAAACTCGGCTCGTTCCTCGGTGCCGCATCCCGCAAGAAACACCGCCATGTCTAATTTATCTAACCTCGCCGGGCGCTGGGCCGCTGCGGTGCTCGTGATCGTCGGACTTGCCGCGATCCTCTATAACGTCGTCGTCGATAACACGCCGAAGGGCGAGGTCCGCGAAATCAAGGGCTACACCCCGTGGTCTGATGAGACCCTCAAGGTCGCCGAGACCATCCCCGTCCAGAACGGCGGACGCATCAAACCGCTTTCCTCATACGCCGGCTTCACGATGCTGGGAATCCATGGCGCACGCTCAATGGAAGTGCGGGGCGGTGATGGAAAAACCATCAAGCTCAAACCCACCGCTTGGATGATGGACGCCCTTTTCCGTCCGCAGTTCGCCATCGATCAGCCGACCTTCCGTGTGGACAACTCCGCCGCCCTTGAGGCCATCGGTGTGAAACCCCGCGGCAAGCGTGACCGCTACAGCTACAGCGACCTCGAACCCGGCCGGGAGAAACTCGTAGAACTTGCCAAGAGCTATGACGCCATCGACGCGAAAAAACGCGAGCCCGTGCAGAATCAGATCGTCGATCTCGCCTATAACCTCCGTAACTACGAGGCCGTGTTAGGCTACTTCGGTTTCGCCCGCTTCGGCATCACGCTGACCGGTTCCGGCGACGCCACCACCCCCGACCAGCGTGCCGACGTCAGTGCCGTGATGCAGACCGCACCGCAGATCCGCCAACAGATCGCCCAAACTCAGGGGCAGGGGAAATCCCTCGAACCCCGCATCCAGAGCATTCTCGAACAAGTGCTCGACGCCTCGAATTTCGCGAAGTTCGGACTCTTCATCCTGCCGCCCGCCGATTCAAAAAACCACACCTGGCAGAGCGCGGGCAATGCCATCATGGACGCCATGAGCGCCCAGTCCAAGCAGCCCGAACTCGCGGTCGCCGATATCAAGCTGTTGGAATCCGCCGCCCGTGCCATTACCACTGACGAGGCGACCTTCCGTGGTGAGCTCGTTGCGCTTCGCGACGCTCTTGCCAAGCGTGCCGAAGCCCGCGGCGAGTATAAGCACGTCGTGATGGAGGCGGAATACTATCAGAAAAACTGGTTCCTCTACGCAATGGCTTTTTTCCTGCTAGGCACGCTCTCAGCCCTCGGAATGTGGGCGCTCGGTGGGACCAAAGCCGGCACCGTGCTCGCATGGACCACTCTGGTGCCGACCGTGATCGGTCTCGCTTGCTGTATCATCGCGATCACGATGCGCTGCATCATCATGGAGCGTCCGCCTATCGGAAACCTCTACGATACTGTCATTTTCATCGCCACCACGGTGACCATGATCGCTCTGCTCGTCGAGTGGATGACGCACCGCCGGATTCTGCTGGGGCTTGCGCCGATCCTTGGTACTTTGCTCATCATCCTCGCCCGTCGTTTCGAACTCGGCGATGCAAAGGACCACATGGATCCGCTGGTGGCCGTGCTGAATTCGAATTTCTGGCTTACCATCCACGTCATCACCATCACGCTCGGCTACTCGGCCGGACTGCTCAGTGCCTTTCTTTCCTGTGCCTATCTGCTCATGCGTGGCCTCGGTCTCGACGGTGGTGACAAGGATCTGCGCCGCGCGCTCACTCGCGCCGTTTACGGCATGCTTTGCCTAACGCTCTTCCTCTCACTCGTCGGAACGGTGTTAGGTGGTATCTGGGCGAACTACTCGTGGGGCCGCTTCTGGGGCTGGGATCCTAAGGAAAACGGTGCGCTGCTCATCGTGCTCTGGACGCTCGCCATCCTCCACGCCCGCCTCGGCGGATACATCAAGGAATGGGGAATCCACTTCGCCGCCGTCTTCACCGCCATTGTCGTCACCTTCTCGTGGTGGCATGTGAATTTCCTCGGCGTGGGCCTCCACAACTACGGCTTCACCGCCGGCAAGGACACGATCAAGTACTTCTATTGGACGATGCTCTGCGTGCTCGCCTTCGGGATGATCGCCAAGGTTGTTGAGGAGAATGCAAACGCCCGTATAAAGGCCTCTAAAAAATCGGAAACTGTCGAGGCCTGATCAAGGTCTGCGGGATGCGCTTGAATTCTCCCAAGTGAATCCCCAGCCTCGCTTTTGTGACCGGCTCCGCTTCACCCAAACCCATCGCCTTCTTCGCCCACGAGCGCGGCGATGCTCGGGTGACGAAACGGATCGCCGCGTTCCAAGCGCAAGGGAGGGAAGTCATTGGTTTCACTTTCCACCGCGTCCGCGATAAGGCGGATGTCCCGCCGACTTGGGAAAACATCCATCTCGGCACCACCTACAACCGCCGCTACCTCCAGCGGCTCCGGGTTTTTGCAAGCTGCGCAGGCGTGCTCTGGAAACACCGCCAGCGCTTGGGAAACTGCGGCACGCTCTACGTCGTCAACACCGACAATGCGATGCTCGCCCTGCTAGGCCGCTTTTTAGCAGGTCGCCGCGTGCCGCTTGTGCTGGAACTCGCCGACATCCAGCCAGCGATGACCGGCAGCGGCGTCGTTTCGAAAATCCTCCGTGCCATCGAGCGCTTCGTGCTCAAGCGTACCGTGTTATTGGTCACCACCTCGCTGGGATTTGTCAGAAACTACTTCGAGCCCGTGCAGGATTATCGCGGAGAGATTTTCCTGTTGGAAAACAAGGTTTACCCCAGCCACCGCCTGCCGCCCGCGAAAATGGAAACCACTGGTCCGATCTCAAACGGTCGCCCGTGGGTGATCGGTTGTTTCGGTGCCCTCCGCTGCCAGCGTAGTTTGGAAATCATGCACGCGCTCGCCTTGAAGTTAGGCGATCAGGTCCGCTTCGTGCTGCGTGGTTATCCCGCAGGAACCATCGCCGACGATTTCGAAAAACTCTTGGGGAATCTCCCGAACTTCCAGTTCCTCGGTCCCTACAATTACCCGGACGATCTCGCCGAAATGTATGCGGGCATCGATTTCAACTGGGCCTTCGACATGAGCGATCCCAATGGTAACTCCGCCTGGCTCCTGCCTAACCGTATCTACGAAGGCGGTTGTTTCAGTGTGCCGGTGTTGGGTGCGATGACCACGGAGACGGGCAACTGGATTGAAAAAAACCAGCTTGGCCGGACATTCCCCGAGCCACTCGAAGAAAGTCTGACAAAATTCTTCCAATCTCTTTCCCCGGCCGACTGGCAAGCCATGAAATCCCGCTGCACCGCCCGTCCCCGCGAAGAATTTACCGGAGAAGCCGACTACATCCGGCTGATGGAGCGCCTTTAGGAAGGTCGATCTCCCAGGTAGAGAACGTGAAGAAGAAGGAAATGCCCCAGCCTGCCGCGCTCGCGAGCAGGGCGTTCAGCCAGACTCGCGAAGTCGGAAGCATTGATCAGGGCAAATTCGTGATCCCCATCAGGAAGCGGTCGCACTCACGTGCGGCTCCGCGGCCTTCGTTGATGGCCCAGACGACCAGCGATTGGCCGCGGCGCACGTCCCCAGCGGCGAAAACTCCGGGGACATTGGTCGTGAAGGTGCCGTGCTCGGCCTTGATGTTCGAGCGGGCGTCGGTATCGAGCGCGAATTTTTCGATGACTTCGGTTTCCGGTCCGGTGAAGCCCATCGCCAGCAACGCGAGCTGGCAGGGAATGACGCGGAGCGTGCCTTCCACATCCTTCGGGATGAATCGGCCTTGGTCGTCTTTGGCCCATTCGATTTCGACGATTTCGAGACCGCTGAGATTGCCGGCGGCGTCCTTGATGAAACGCTTGGTTTGCACCAGATAGTGGCGCGGGTCCTTGCCTTGGATGGCTGCGGCTTCCTCCTGTCCGTAATCCATTTTGTAAATCTTCGGCCATTCGGGCCATGGGTTGTTAGCCGCGCGCTTCTCCGGGGGCTGCGGCATGATTTCCAACTGGATCACGCTCTTGCAACCGTGGCGGAGGCTGGTGCCCACGCAGTCGGTGCCGGTGTCGCCGCCGCCGATGACAACGACGTCTTTGCCGGTGGCGTTGAGGGCCGGGTTCGTGCCGTCAAACTCGTGGTCGAGCTGATAGCGGGTGTTCTTGGTGAGAAACTCCATCGCCATGTAAACGCCAGTGGCATCACGGTTTTCGATGGGAAGTTCGCGTCCGGCGGTGGCACCGCAGCAGAGGATGACCGAGTCGAAATCCTTGCGTAATTTTTCCGCAGTCCACTCGCTGTCCTTGCCGATGAAAATGCCGGTTTTGAAAACGATGCCTTCCTCGGCCATCAGATTGACGCGGCGTTGCACGACGAGTTCCTTGTCGAGCTTCATGTTAGGAATGCCATACATGAGCAGTCCGCCGATGCGGTCCTCGCGCTCGAACACGGTGACGCTGTGGCCGGCTTGATTGAGCTGGTCCGCGCAGGCGAGACCGGCGGGACCGGAGCCGACGATGGCGATCTTCTTACCGGTGCGTTTCGAAGGGATTCTAGCAACAACCCAGCCTTCCTCCCAACCGCGGTCGATGATGGCGCACTCGTTGTTTTTGATGGTGACGGCAGGTTCGATCACGCTGAGCACGCAGGAACCTTCGCACGGAGCCGGACAGACGCGACCGGTGAATTCCGGGAAGTTGTTCGTCTTGTGGAGGCGCTGCAGTGCTTCCTTCCAACGTCCGCGGAAAATCAGGTCGTTCCATTCCGGAATCAGGTTGTTCACCGGACAGCCGCTGGCCATGCCGGAAACCATGTGGCCGGTGTGGCAGAAGGGCGTGCCGCAGTCCATGCAGCGCGAGCCCTGGGCACGTTGTTGTTTTTCATCGGAGTGAATCTTGAACTCGCGCCAATTCTTGATGCGCTCGAGTGGTGCGGTTTCGGAATCGGTGACCCGCTCCACTTCCATGAATCCTGTTGGCTTGCCCATGTCGATTTGAGATCTGAAATTTGAGATTTGAAATGAAGACGATCAGTTTCCGCCGACGCGGGCGAGATCCTTGAGGTTTTCTTCGAAAGCGGCCATCGCGGCTTCGTCGCCGGTGAGGCCTTGTTCCTCGACGCGTTTGAATGCTTCGAGCATCCGTTCGTAGTCGCGTGGGAGCACTTTGAAGAACTTCGGCAGCTCGGCATCCCAGTTTTCCAACAGGAATTTGCCTCGCGGGGAACCGGTGTATTCGACATGTTTTGCAATGGTGGCTTTCACTAGATCGATATCCTTGTCGCTGCATTCGATTAGTCGATAGAGATTCACCATCTCCTTGTTAAGGCGTTTCTCGAACAAGCCGTCCACGTCGTAAACGTAGGCGACGCCGCCGGACATGCCCGCCGCGAAGTTGCGGCCGGTTTCTCCCAGAACGATTACTTGCCCGCCGGTCATGTATTCGCAGCCGTGGTCGCCCACGCCTTCGACGACGGCAGATGCGCCGGAGTTGCGGACACAGAAACGTTCGCCGGCGATGCCGTTGAAATAGGCTTCACCGCGGGTTGCACCGTAGAGGGCGACGTTGCCGATGATGATGTTTTCCTCAGGCTTGAAGCGCGCGTTCTTCGGCGGATAGATGATGATCTTCGCTCCAGACAGGCCTTTGCCGACGTAGTCGTTCGCATCGCCTTCGAGACGGAAAGTCATGCCCGGAGGCGTGAATGCAGCGAGCGACTGGCCGGCGCTGCCGATGAACTTGAGGTCGATGGTGTCCTCGGGCAGTCCCTTGCCTCCGTATTTGCGGGAAATCTCGCTGCCGGTGATGGTGCCGACCACGCGGTTGACGTTGATGATCGGCAGCTCTGCCTTGACCTCCTCGCCGCGTTCGATGGCGGGTTTGCAAAGGGTGAGCAGGTGCGTGTTATCGAGGGCTGCTTTCAGGCCGTGGTCCTGTTGGATCGTGTTATAGGCACCCACGCTGTCGCCGACATCCGGCTTATGGAAAATGCCTGTCAGATCGACGCCCTTGGCTTTCCAATGTTCGGTGGCTTCGTTGGTGTCGAGGCATTCGACCTTGCCGACCATTTCGTTGATCGTGCGGAAACCGAGCTCCGCCATGATTTCGCGGAGTTCCATGGCGATGAAGGTCATGAAATTGACGACGTGCTCGGGCTTGCCTTCGAAATTCTTGCGCAGGACCGGATCCTGGGTGGCGATGCCGACCGGGCAGGTGTTTTTCTGACAGACGCGCATCATCAGGCAACCGACGGTGACGAGTGGCGCAGTGGCGAATCCGTATTCCTCGGCTCCTAGCAGAGTCGCGATGGCGACATCGCGGCCGGTTTTGAGCTGGCCATCTGTTTCCAGCACCACACGGCTGCGAAGATCGTTGAGAAGGAGGATCTGGTTGGTTTCCGCCAGGCCGAGCTCCCATGGGGCACCGGCGTTGAAAATGGATGAGGATGGGGATGCACCCGTGCCGCCGTCATGGCCGGCGATGAGGATGACATCCGCATGAGCCTTGGCGACACCGGCGGCGATGGTTCCGACACCGACTTCCGCCACGAGCTTCACGTTGATGCGGGCGCGTGGGTTGGAGTTTTTCAGGTCGTGAATGAGTTCTGATAGATCCTCGATTGAGTAAATGTCGTGGTGCGGAGGAGGGGAAACAAGACCGACACCCGGAGTCGAGTAGCGGACTTTCGCGATCCACGGATAGACTTTCGAGCCAGGAAGCTCGCCGCCTTCGCCTGGTTTCGCACCTTGGGAAATCTTAATCTGGATTTCATCCGCATTGACGAGGTATTCGCCGGTGACACCGAAACGGCCGGACGCGACTTGCTTGATCGCGGACCGCTTGCTATCGCCGTTAGCCATGGGGACGTAGCGTGATGGATCCTCGCCACCTTCGCCGGTGTTCGACTTGCCGCCGATGCGGTTCATCGCGATGGCGAGCGTTTCGTGGGCTTCCTGCGAGATCGAGCCGTAGGACATCGCGCCGGTTTTGAAACGCTTGCAGATCGCTTCCACGGACTCCACCTCGTCAAGCGGCACCGGCTTGCGGTTGACCTTGAATTTCATGAGCCCGCGGAGCGTGGAAATGTTCTCGCTCTGGTCGTTCACCTTCCTGGCATACTGCTTGAAAACCTCGTAGC
>JBBRCO010000025.1:0-31196 GCA_038204755.1 Verrucomicrobiales bacterium | reverse complement strand
CTCGTTGCGGTTTTTCCTGTCTCATTCGGGACCTCGCGAACTACTGTGCGGGGTAGGAAACCAAAATCAGCCTGCGCCAGCCTGCATCACGCAAAATCCAAAATCTCGCCGCAAGAACAGTATGTTAGCCGACAGGGTTCGGGACATGACAGGGGGACAGGCCTTTTAGCAGAATTCTGGAATAGTTCCCGCAGCGCGGATTCCTTGTCTGGCAGTCTCCGGGGGCGGATCCCGCAATGGTATATTTCTGCTAGGAAGTGGAGGAGAAGATGAGGTGGCGTGACTTTTGGGGCTTGGCCAAAAACAAATACGCTTTGAATCGGACTTGCGACGAAGTCCGTGGACTGCGTGCAGCCTGCTGCCGCTGTGGCCGAGACAGCCTGCTGTCTGGCGGACTTGCCGGTGAGGTCGGCTGGCGCGGGGTGGAAATTCCCCCCCGATATTCGTGTCGGGCACGGCTGGGCAGCAGCAGGCTGCACGCAGTCCAGGGTGCTTCGCGCTTATTCGAAACTCCGGGGGGTGTTTGTTTTTGGCTGAGTTCCTTATAGGCCCATCTTGGAGACCGAGGCTTTGAGGAAGAGACGGCAGTAAGAAGGTCGTTGTTCCTGATCAGAGGTGGCGAAGCGGCGCGGGCTATGGGCTGAACGGAAGCCATGCATGCGCACTGCGGCGAGACGCCCAATGCTATCCGTTTAAACAAGAATTCGGAAAAATACAGTTCCTCTATGTGCGCTGCGCTCCCATTGCGGTTAAAAAACTCTTCATCTGACAATATTGGGCGAGACGCCACAGCCACGCCACTTTTGACGGAGGCTGGATCAGGGTGTGACGCTGACGTTGCTGAAGGTGGAGGTGCTGAGCTGGGAATTGTCGCCGCTGCTGACGGCGAGGCCGACGTAGCAGTTTTTGGGGAGGGAGACTTTTACGGGGTGTCCGACTTTTTTCCAGTCCTCGCCGTTGTTGCTTTTGTAGGCGGTGATGGTGCCGCCCTTGCGGACGAGGCGCAGCCAGATCTTGGCGGGGGTGGCGTTTTTGCTGGTGGTTTTGGCGGTGGAGCCGCCGGTTTTGGCACGGCGCAGCCAACGGTAGTCGCCATCCTTTTCCGCACCGAGGAAGGTCTGGCGGGAGTTGGTGGCGAGGGACTCGCGGATCATGATGCCGACGAGCGGGGTCTGGCTGGAATCGTCTGTGGTAACGACGCGGGCGCTGATTTCGCCATCGCCGGTGAGGGTCTGCCAACCGAAATTTCCAGAGTCGGCTGTTTTGGTGATGGCTCCGGCTCCGGTGAGGGTGAAGCGGCCGGATGCGTAGTGGGCTCCGCCGAGGAGGTTTTTGCTGCCGAGGCGATCAACGCTCCATGGCAGGGGCAGGCTGTTTTCCAGGATCTGGATCTGGAGGGTGGTTTGGCTGAAAGCGCCTGCGACGTCGGTGGCGCGGATGGTGAAGCGGTGGAGGCCCTTGCTGCCTGCGGGCGGGGTCCCACCGAGGGTGCCGGTGTTGGAAACGACGAGCCAGGAGGGTCCGGCGGTTTTGGAGTAGAGGATGGTATCGGTATCGTCCGGATCGGTGGCTGCGCCGGCGAGGGTCTGGCCGACGTAGGCCTCGCCCTCGGAGCCGCTGGGGAGGGTGGTGGGGTTGAGCTGGAATAAAGGGGCGTCGTTGGTGTTGGCGACGATGATCTTGAGAAGGGCGTTGGCGGAGGCGTTCGAGGAGTCGGTGACTTTGACGGAGAAGGTGTTGAGGCCGACGTTGGAGTTGAGCGGGATGCCGCCGAGCGCGCCGGTGGGGGAAACACTGAGCCAGGCAGGGCCGGAGATTTTCGAGTAGATGAGGGTGTCACCGGGATTTTCGTCGGTGGCGGCGAGTTGTCCAGAGAAGCCGCTGTCTTCGGTGGCGAAGGCGAGGATGGGGTTCGAGCCGAAGACGGGAGCGAAGTTTCCGGGGATCTCGTCCACGGGGGTGACGGTGATGGAAAGGGTGGCAGCGGTGGAATTGGCTGCGGTGTCGTTGGTTTTGAAGGTGAATTGGTCGCTGCCGTTGAAGTCGGGATCCGGGAAGTAGGTCAGATTCGGCGGGGTGCCGATGATTTTGCCGTGGGCGGGAACTGTGACGATGGAGAAGGCGAGCGAGGCATTTTCGGGGTCGCTGCCGGTGAGAGTGATGGCAAGCGAGGTGTCCTCAGCGGTGGTGACGGATTTGGAAACGGCGAGGGGGGGCTGATTGATAACTTGGGGTTGAGTAAGAAGGACTTTCAGGTCGGCAAGACTGGTGTGGTTGTCTCCGATGTTGGCGCCAGCGAGACATTTCAGACGGATGAATTGACCACTTTTGGGTGTGAAGAAGATTTCCTTTTCGCTTTTGTTATTGGCAAAGGTGCCGCTGGCTACCGGGCTTCCCCAGTTGGTTCCATCGATGCTGACATAGAATTCGTATTGGCCGATATCTCCCACTGGAAAGTTGTCCTGTCTTGGCAGGCAACTGAATCCGGCTAGCGTTTGCAGGCTGCCAAGGTTGATCTGAATTTCGTGTGGATAGGTAGAGGGACCAGAGCTCCAACGTGTGTGCCAGAATGTGTTGGGATTTCCGTCAAAGGCTAGTGTAGCGGGATAATCGGGAGTTTGTTCGGTATCGACATATTTGAGGGACCAACCGGACTGTGAGAGATAGTATCTTGGCGTGATGGCGGGTGTTTGGGACATTTCGGACGATGGCGCGCTTTTCAGGCCAGCCAGATTGTAGGCTGAAACAACGAAAAAATACGTTTGCCCTTCTGTCAGGTCGGTCACCGCAGCAGTGGTGTTTTTTCCAACGTTGACGATGGTCGAATAATTGCCTGTTGAGGTTCCATAGCTCAGTTCGTAGCTTGCGATATCAGTCTCTGGATTCGCATCCCATTGCAGATTTACGACAGGAGCCGCGGCAGCGAAGACACTGGCGGTCAGGAAGACCGAAATTGCGGGAAGGATGACAAGTCGTGAGAGAATACATTCTATTCCGCCACGGATAAAAATCCGGGTGGTGAAATCAGGCAAGGCGGAGCGGCTTGTATGCAGGGCTCCACCCAAATTGGCCCTAAGGGCCAAAAGACTGGTATTCATGGCTGGTTGTAAGGGTGAGGATGCGGATGCGATCCTTTCCGCCTGGGGCCTCAGGAGTGGGACTTCTCTTGAGAGGCGGACGGCCCGGTTCAGGAAACCGCGCTGGCCTGCGGGTGGTGTTACCTTTGGGCCTTGGCGGTTGGGGACTGACCCCGTTCCGGACTGCCTGGGAAGTGAAAGGGACTCACTCCTCAGGAAGAATTTATAGGTGATTCAACTTGGACGGGTAGGTCGTTTGGATCAGGTTAGGTGTTGAGCAGCAGTTTTATTTCAAGACTTCATGACTTTTGCGGCCAAGAACCTTTCTTGAAATCTAAAAAATACAGTAAAATTAACAAGATTATTCTCAAATATTTTTGAACAATTCGAAATGTTGTGTGTCGCATGACGTGATCGGTGCGGGTCTCGGAGAAATTTCCGCAGGATCAATTTTTCTGGCGGAGATCGGCAT
Source organism: Verrucomicrobiales bacterium (assembly GCA_038204755.1). Lineage (GTDB taxonomy): Bacteria > Verrucomicrobiota > Verrucomicrobiia > Verrucomicrobiales > Akkermansiaceae > Luteolibacter. Next base: position 27,647 of record JBBRCO010000025.1, on the reverse strand, counting down.
GACGTTACCAACCGTTGCGAACCAAGGGGTTGGATGCGCGAATTGACCCTCAAGCCGATTGAATTCAGGCGAAGGGTTTGAGGAAAACGCCTTGGCCGCCGGAATCGACTATTAGGAAAAATCAGCCACGGGGCAGGTAACATCACGTCCAGATTACGATCCCAAACAATATCTGGAGAGGTCCCGGTTTTTAAAAAACCTAAAATAGGGTTGACACTAACTGTTCATTTACGCAACAAACAGGTGCCCAAGCCCGGCTTCACCCAATGTTACCCCCCCCCCGAAACTTTAAAAAATGGGCTTGGATCGCCTGCGTTTACCCGTTTGTCCAACTTGTGTCTGTGGCGAGCGCACAGAATTTCTCCCTTCAAATCGCGAATTCCGACCCTCTGGGTCTGCGGAGTGTCATTCCAGGAACCGATGACTTGGACTTCGGCCTGACCAATGGCATCAAGGGTGCTTTTAGTTACGGCATAGCGGCGAATGCGGAATACAACTCCAATTTTTTCCTCTCGGATAAGGATAAAAAAAGCGAACTCAGCACGAACCTGATGCCCTATTTGAACTATCGGTCCGATCCCGAGGGAGGGGCCAAGGTTTCCTTCAACGCGAGTTACACCCCGACGCTGCGGGCGTATTTGCACAATTCAGTCCTGAACGGAGTGGACCATACAGGCGACGTATCCTTGACGGTCCAAGGGACGAAAACCCTGATCAGATCCTATGCTGTTTACAACCAGTTTTCCGGCGCGGACCGTCTTTCCGGCACTTATGTGACGGGAACTATTCTCAATGGAGGTGTCCAAGCGGCGTGTCAAGTAGCACCGAGGACCTCGCTGACGGGACTGTGGTCCGTTGGGATGTCTGATTACGACACGCCCGGGAGCGTGGGGTCCGACCTTTACACCACGGAACTCGGCGGCTATTGGTCATACAGCGAGCGGCTGAGTTTCGGCCCCGTCATCCGCTACCTTGTCGCGGCCTCAGGCAATATTGATACCCGCGACTCTTGGTCGGTCTTGTTGCAGTCACAGTATCTGGTAGGGGAGCGGATCCGCGTCGCGGGTTCGTTCGGATTGGAATACGCCGCAAACTCCGGGGGGGACGAAAAAAGCAACGTGGGTCCTACCGGCCATCTTATGGCACGGTATGAGCTCAACCAACGGTGGAACTGGACGAACCTTATCAATTACGCCATGGTTCCCTCACCCACAGAGGTTGGTTATATTGTCAACAACCTGTCGGTTTCCAGTTTTTTTGACCGCAATTTCACCCGTGGGACGGCTCAATTTGGATTGGATTATAACCTTTCAAACTACGAAAGTGTCGGGGTGGTCACCAAGAATCGCGATAACGAGAATAACTTGAGCGTTTTCATCGCCTACCAGAGGCATTTTTTTTCCGACCGGTTGGATTTCAGTTCCAAAGTGAGCTACGGGGTGAATGACGGGGATACCAACTGGACTCAATTTGTGGTAAGCACCGGCCTAAGAGTCTCGTTTTGAGTTACATCGGCAAGTTTCCGAGTCTCCGTGGCTTTCATTATTCTGAAAATCAAGGAGATGGCAAGGATGCTGCTAATTTCAGAGCACAGTGAAATGGCAAGCTTCTACCAATGGATTTCTTTTGCCCGGTTCTCTCTCTGACAACGTCTTGGTCTTAAAAATGGAAAAATGACATTACTTTTCCTGCCATTCGTTCGACCGGGCATCCGCCGTATCTCGATTTCATCATCCCTACGTAATTGCGTAATTGTGATCGGTCTGCATTGTGGGATAATGGCCGGGTCGCGAGTGGAGTTGCGACTCAATCATCCCCCAGAGTCGAGACGTGATACCCCCCCGTGTTCAAAACGTAATGCCCGTGAATCCCCAATCTTCCAAGACATCAAGCCGATCTTCACTTGCATGATGCAATGGAAGAAAGGGATGGGCGTCCGCGATTCACGGGGGCGTTTGCTCCACGCCGGTGTTTTTTGTAAGGTCAAGCAATCAAGCCGCTCTCGATTCGAATAGGGAGAGGCGCAATTCGATTAACTTTTCCGTATTTTATTGAAAATAGACAAAAACTGATAGTACCATCCCCCTGTTCGCAATTATCCTTGAAAATTCCGCCTGCCGCCGCTAAAACAGCGCGTGTAGCGAGTGAGACGCATCCAAACGATACGTTTCGCGGTAAAATTTGAAACCGATATGAAACGAACAATTTACCCCTTGACCGAAACCCCCGAAATTGGTTTTAGTGCTGAATAGCTCTAATCGACCAAGGGCGGTAGCGTTCCATCTCCAAGCTCAAGAAAATCAACAGATTTCAGCGAAAAAATCCAACCTCTAAAATTTTTCATAAACATGCCTTAACTGCTGCCCTCGCTTTTTTACCCCCCCACCCCCCACCCCACCCCCCCAAATGTCCACTGCTGTCAAAGCAAGAGATATCTCAAAGAAGGTTCCAGCCTTCAGGAAGATCTCTTCACCCACCCGGGCCAATGCGCCCGTCTATCGCGGTCAGTTCCGCGATTCCGATCCTAAAAGGGCCCTTTTGCCCGAATCCGCGCCCGAACCCAAAGAGGCGCAGCACGACTGGAAGCGTGCCCTGGATCTAACGTGCATTTTCATCAGTCTTCCTTTCACCCTGCCATTGATGATTCTGATTGTCCTCTGGGTCAGGATGGTTTCACGTGGTCCGGCACTTTTCCGTCAGGAGCGCGTCGGGCAGAATGGCAACCGCTTCGTGCTTTATAAATTCCGGAGCATGAAGATGAATGCTGGGACAAGTCGTCACGAGACTTATCTCAGGCATTTGGTCAGATCTGACAGCCCGATGATCAAGCTGGACCTGCTTTGCGATTCACGCCTGATCCCCGGCGGCTGCTTTCTCCGCGCGGCGGGCCTCGACGAACTGCCGCAGCTTCTCAACGTCCTTCGGGGCGAAATGAGCCTCGTTGGTCCACGACCATGCCTGCCCCAGGAATACGGATATTTCTCCGAACGCCAGCGGGAGCGCTTTGCCGCATTACCCGGTCTGACCGGAAGCTGGCAGGTGAGCGGCAAGAATCAGACGACCTTCAGCGAAATGAACGTCATGGACATCTGCTACGTCCGCGAGGCGTCCCTCGAACTGGATCTTTCCATCATGATGCGCACGCCGGCCGCTCTCTTGGGCCAGATGTGCCAGGCTTTCCAGCAGGACCGATCATCCAGTCTGACGGCTTCCTACGTTGGGTCAGCGCATAAATCGGAACCCGGCTGCGGTTCCAGGAGGCTCAGCTAGCTCCGATGAAAAAGCCAGTCGCGATCGGGATCATCGGGTATGGCTATTGGGGTCCCAACCTAGCTCGAAACTTCAACGCGCTCCCATCCGCAAGGCTGGCCGCCGTCTGTGATTTGAGCGAAGAGCGTCTGGAACGCATGCGGAACCTCTATCCGAATGCTGCTTCCCATGCGGACTACCGCGAGATGCTGCTGGACCCGGAAATCGACGCCGTCGTCATCGCGTCTCCGCTGCAAACCCACCATGCGCTCGCCAAGGCTGGCCTTCTGGCAGGAAAGCATGTTTTGATAGAAAAGCCGATGGCGGGCTCGTCCGAAGAATGCGAGGAACTCATCGCGCTCGCCGAAAAAGCCGAACTGACACTGATGGTCGGCCACACCTTCCTCTATTCCGAGCCGGTTCGGAAAATCTCGGAAATCATCCGCAGCGGCGATATCGGCGAGCTCCGCTACGTCAACTGCCAGCGCCTCAACCTCGGACTTTTCAAACAGGACATCAACGTGGCGTGGGATCTCGCACCCCACGATATTTCCATCATCCTCCACGTCATGGGCGAGTCGCCGCTGGTGGTAAACTGTCAAGGAAACGCCCACATCAATCCGGACATTGAGGACGTCACCAATCTTTCCCTCACGTTCCGCAACAAACGCTTCGCGACCGTGCAAAGCAGTTGGCTGGAACCGCGGAAGGTCCGCCAGATGACCTTCGTCGGAACGCGGAAAATGATCGTTTACGACGACCTCCAGCCTCTTGAGAAAATCCGGATCTACGACGTCCGGGTGGAGTGCCCACCGCACTACGACAGCTTCGCGGAGTTTCATTACTCCTATCACTACGGGGATTGCTACATCCCCCACATCGAGCAAAGCGAGCCACTCAACGTGATGTGCAGGGATTTCATCGACTGCATCCAGCAAGGAACCCTGCCCCGGTCATGCGGCGCGAAAGGACTCGAAGTCGTCCGGATTCTGGAAGCCAGTACGGAATCGCTCAAGGCGCAGGGAGCGCCGGTGCCGTTTGCCGGACCGCGCGTTCTTGCTATGCCCGCCGCCCAACAGCACCTGTCGGAAGCAGGTTGATCGAAAGATCCATCCTCATGATTGGCGAAATCAACGGCAGCCTTCGCGTTGCATCGGACGTTAGACTGGGTCGCAACGTCCGGATGCATGGTTTCGTGAATCTCTATGGCTGCGAAATAGGCAACGACACGAGCATCGGTTGCTTCGTGGAAATCCAGAAAAACGTGACGATAGGCACCTGCTGCAAGATTTCCAGCCACACTTTCATTTGTGAGGGGGTCACTCTTGAGGACCGGGTTTTTATCGGTCACGGCGTTGTTTTTACCAACGATTGTTTCCCCCGCGCCACCCGCCCCGACGGCCGGCTCCAGACCGCCGCTGACTGGGAATGCCTGCAAACCCTTGTCAAACAAGGCGCGTCGATCGGTTCCGGTTCCACGATCCTCGGCGGAATCACCATCGGCCAAAACGCCATGATCGGCGCCGGCAGCGTCGTGACCAAGGATGTCCCGCCCGACAGCACGGTTGCGGGAAACCCGGCACGCGTTCTGCAAAAAGTAAAGCACCGCACCCCGTGAAAGTTCCCTTCACCGATCTCAAGGCACATCACGCTCCCATCAAGGAAGAGCTTTGCCGTGCCTTTGAAAAGATAATCGATTCCGGGGAATTCACCGGCGGCCCGTTCGTCGCGAAATTTGAAAAGGACTTCGCCGCCTATTGCGGAACGAGACACTCGGTGGGCGTCGGCAGCGGTACGGATGCGCTCCGGCTGACCTTGGCCGCGATGGGAGTGGGCCCCGGCGACGAGGTGATCACCGTGCCAATGAGCTTCATCGCCACCGCCGAGGCGATCAGTCTGACGGGTGCCAAGCCCGTTTTCGTCGATATCGATCCCGCCACCTACACGATGAATCCGGATCTTCTGCGGAAGGCCCTCAGTCGGAAAACCAAAGTGATCGTCCCCGTCCAGCTTTTCGGTCAAGCCGCAGACATGGAGCCAATCCTCGCTTTCGCCCGCGACCACGGCCTCCGCCTGATTGAGGACGCCGCCCAAAGCCACGGCGCTGAATACGGCGGCCGCAAGATCGGTTCGCTGGGAGACGCAGGTTGTTTCAGTTTTTACCCGGCCAAAAACCTCGGCGCGATCGGCGAGGCCGGTGCAGTGGTGACCGATGATGACACGCTCGCGGAAAAAATCCGCACCCTGAGAGATCACGGCCAGTCGCGGAAACACCACCATTCGATGATCGGCTGGAACGGCAGGATGGATGAAATCCAAGGTGCCGCCCTCAGCACCAAGCTCCGGTATTTGGACAGCGGCAACGCGGCACGCCGCCGCCACGCCGCAGAATACGCCCGCCTGCTTTCCGGCGTCGAGGGCATCGTCCTGCCGGTGATCGGCCGCAACAGGAGCCACATTTTCCACATCCACGCCATCCGCTCGGCCGATCGGGGGAACCTCATGCGCGTCCTTGACGAAAGGGGGATCGGATACGGAATCCACTATCCGACGCCGATCCATCTGCAACCTGCCTATCAGTTTCTCGGCCACCAGCGCGGTGCGTTTCCTGTTTCCGAAAACTGCGCGGACACTTTCCTATCCCTACCGGTCTTCCCGGAACTGGCCCAAGCCCAGATTGAAACGGTCGCCGCTGCGGTGACCGAGGCTTCCACCTCCCGTCTGACCGCCCGAGCCTTCTCCGCCTGAAACTTTCCAAAGATCAATAATTCTAACAACCACCCATTCTTGATGAAAAAATCTGAACAACCGTCCGATGGGACATTCGGCGTCCAGGATATCCTCTACATCCTTTTCAAGCACAAGTGGAAGATCATGTTGCTGTCTCTGTTGGGAGTCGCCGCGTCGGCGGGTGTATATCTCTCCCGCAAGCCGCTTTATCAAAGTGAAGCCAAGCTCCTGCTCAAGTATGTGCTCGTCCGCGAGAACGTGGACACCTCGCTTTCCCAAATGAACGCGGCCGGGGGCATGCCTGACTATGTGCTGAACACCGAGATCGAGATTCTAAAGAGCGTGGATCTATCACTTTCGGTCGCGGAAGCCGTTGGTATAGAGCGTATTCTTCCGGAATCCCAAGGTCAGGCGACTCTTGCTGACGCTGCCGGCAGTGTGCTGAGTGGTATAGAAGTGAACGCCGTCACCGGCAACAACGTCATCCATATCCTTTACAGCAATCCGGACAAGGAGTTGTCCACCGTGATTTTGCGCGAGTTCATCAAACAATACTTCGCGAAACATCTTGAAATCCACCGCTCGGCGGCTGCTTACGAAGATGTTGCGAAGCAGGCGGACGAGGCGCGCCTCCGACTTAAGGAGACCGAGGCCCAGTTGGACAAACTCAAGACGGAATCCGGCATCACCTCCCTCACCGATGCTACCAGCGCCCTCTCCAGCCAGCGTTCGAAAACCCAGGAAGATTTCATGAAGGCCAAGGCCGAACTTGCCGAGCAGGAAGCCCGTATGAAATCCCTCGAACCCGCATTCGCTGCCGGGGACAGCGCACCGAAGCCGGAGGACACGGAGGAACCGCAGGTGAGACAGGTGCCCGCGCAGATCGTGGCCGAATACAAATCGATCCTTGAGGTTATCGCTGTCTTGCAGAAACGCGAATTGGAACTCGGACTCAAATTTAAACCAGGAAACAGGCTGATCGAACTCAACCGGCAGCAAGTCGGCGAAAATGACGCCAAACGGCGAGTGATCGTTACCAAGTATCCCCAGTTGACAACGGATGCCACTCTCACAGCCAGTGATTCGAAAGGCCCCCAATCGACTGTCATTCAAGATCAGGCCAACCTCGCGGCTATCGCTGCCAGGGTGGCTGTTTACAACGCGCACCTTGAGGAAATCAAAAAGCAGTTCAACTCGCAGTATGCCATCGGCGCTGAGATCGATGTTCTCGAACGCAAGAAACAGATGGAGGACGTGGAGTACAGGTCTGTGTCGATCAACCTGAAGAACGCGAAAATCGATAATGCGCTTGATCCCACCAGAATGCCCAACATCACCACGGTTCAACAACCTTCGGACCCGATCAAGACCTACGACAAGATCACCCAGAAGATCGTGCTGGGTCTCGCCGGTGGAGGAGTGGCTCTCGGTCTCGGCTTGGCCTTTCTGATCGAACTTCTCTTCGACCGCAGGGTGAGCAGGCCGTTTGAAATCCAGACCCGCCTCCAGCTTCCGCTCCTGCTGTCCATTCCATACATCCGCGCAAAAGAACGCGGCGGGCTCATGCTTTCCAATGGCAATGACAACGGCACCCCAAGAATAGGTGGCGGTCAGGATTCCTCGACCCCGCCGCTTTCCGACAAGAGCATCCCAGCAGATATCCCGCTGCCGCGCAAGGCGAGCCATTTCATCCTTCAGTATTCCGAAACCATCCGGGACCGCATCATCTTCAACTTTGAGGTCAACAACGTGACCCACAAGCCGAAGCTTGTCGCCGTTACCGGTCTTTCCGAAGGAGCGGGCTCCTCCACCATCGCAGCAGGTCTGGCCAAGTCGTTCTCGGAAATCAACGGCGCGAAGGTCCTGCTAGTGGATCTGAGTTCCTTCCACCCGGAGGACAATCCGATGTTCGGTGAAATACCACGTCATTCCCTCAACGGTGCCCTGCAGCTCGCCCGTAATTCCAAATTCAAGGAAAACAGGCAGAATCTTTACTACGCCAGTGCCAATGCTCGCCGCGACGAGACGGGGCTGACCACCTTCTCACCACTGCACTTGTATGAACTGATGCCCCACCTCCAGGCCAGCCAGTATGATTACATCATCTTCGACATGCCGCCGATTGATCAAACCAGCCGCACGCTCACCATGGCGGGCCTGATGGACAAGGTCCTGCTGGTGCTCGATGCCGAGAACACCACCCGCGATGCTCTCAAGTGGGGCTATTCCGAGCTCGTCAAAGGCAAGGCGGATGTTTCCTGCATTTTTAACAAGACCCGTAGCCACGCGCCCGGCTGGCTGATCGGCCAAAATTGATTCACTCCTGGACTTTTCCACCCGGCTAACAAGCGCAAGTTCCCGAAGGCACCATGGCCGATCAAGTGTTCAATCCTGACTCCCACGCCATGGCAGGTGGGTCACCCGGGATGTTGGCGAGGACCTACTACAAACTGAAGCCCTTCATCCCGAAGAGCATCCGCTGGGTGATGCGCCGCAGCCGGATCACACGAATCATGAGGCAGAATGCCCACGTGTGGCCGATCAACGAGTCCGCCTCTGGCAAGCCTCCGGGCTGGAAGGGATGGCCCTACGGCAAGCAGTTCGCGCTGGTCTTCACTCACGATGTCGAATCGGCCGAAGGAGTCGGCCGTGTCCGGAACCTCGCCGAGATGGAGAGGCGTTGCGGCTTCTGTTCCTCATTCAATTTCATCCCCGAAGGTCCCTATGAGGATCCTGTGCAGCTCCGCGAATGGCTGCTCAAAAACGGATTCGAAGTCGGCGTCCACGACCTGAACCACGACGGCCAGCTCTATCAGTCACGCGAGAGTTTCAACCAGAAGGCCAAGCACATCAACGACTACCTCGTAAAATGGGGCGCTGTTGGCTTCCGTTCCGGATTCATGCTGCGCGAGCTGGAGTGGCTGCACGACCTGAACATCCTCTACGACGCGTCCACCTTTGATACTGATCCGTTCGAGCCCCAGCCTGATGGATCTGCCACCATCTTTCCGTTTCAGGTGAAACCGGCGGTGGGGAGCAAGCGATCCGGATATATCGAACTCTCCTACACCCTGCCGCAGGACTCGACATTGTTCCTCTTGCTACGCGAGAAGACACCGGAGATCTGGAAACGCAAGCTCGACTGGATCAGCCGTCACGGCGGACTGGCCCTCGTGAACATCCACCCGGACTATATCGATTTCGAGGGAAACTCCCGCTCCTCAACCTGTTACCCCTCCGCCATTGTTGAGGAATTCATGCAGTTCGTCCGCAATGAATATGCGGAAAGGTATTGGAACCCTCTCGCTTGCGAGCTCGCGTTGTGGTATCAGAACGAACTCTCCCGCGCCTCTACCGGATTAAATCCTGCCCCCCCACACACCCCTTAACCCCCCAAGGTCATGATCAGGCTACGCCACAAATTGTTAATCCATGTCTTCCGTCTGTTGGACCAGTTCATGCTGGCTGCCACGGCGGTAGGCATCATCTATTTCCGTCCGGAAATCCGCATCCAGGGTATCAGCCCCATCCTGGAGGCCACCTTCCAGATCGAGGACACCATGGGCATGCTGGTGCTCGCGATCGGTTGGGTCGCCATTTTCGATTATTTCATCCGCTACAAGGCGGACCGCCTCGTGGCGCTCAACACCCAGATTAAGAATCTGGTGAAAGCGACCGGGATGGCGTCCTTCTGGCTGATGATCATCTGCGCCGCCTTTTCGATCAAAAGCTTCAACATCTTCAACATCCTGATCTTCTTCGCGATCGTGACGACGATCGGCATCGTCAGCCGGCTGATGGTCCGGGTCCTGTTACTCAGCGCCCGGCGCTCCGGATACAACTACCGCTACCTGCTGGTGATCGGCGCGAACAACCGCGCCTACGAGGTGGCGGAACGCATCAATGCGAAACGAGAGCTCGGCTACAAGATCGTCGGCTTCGTCGCCGAGTCTGCGGAGGCCCGCGACAGTTGGAAAGGTGGCGATAACAAGAAGCTCAAAGTGCTTGGCGTGCTGGAGGATCTAAGGTCGATTCTCACTCAGGAACGAACGGATGAAATCATGGTTTGCCTGCCGGTGGACACCCGCTTCAGTGACATCACGATGATTGTCCAGAACGCGCGGGATCTCGGGGTGGTGGTGCGACTGATGCCGAATTTCACTGACGGCACGCTTTTGAGCAACATGTACATTGAGGAATTCGAAGGCGAGTACGTGGTCACCCTGTTCCGGGAGCAGCTTCTGATGCAGTTGCTGGTCAAGCGGCTGATAGATGCCGCCGTGTCACTTGCCGCGCTGATCATCCTGCTGCCGATGATGTTGCTCGTGGCGCTTCTGATCAAGCTGACGAGTCCCGGTCCGGTCTTCTTTGTGCAGAACCGGGTGGGCATGAACCAGCGCACCTTCCGTCTTTATAAATTCCGCTCGATGGTCGCGGATGCGGAGAAGCTGAAATTGGAAATGCAGCATCTCAACGAGCGCGACGGCCCGGCCTTCAAAATTGAAAACGACCCGCGGACCACCCGCATCGGCCGCTTCATCCGCAAGACCAGCATTGACGAGCTGCCACAGCTTTTCAACGTGCTGAGCGGTGAGATGAGTCTGGTAGGCCCGCGCCCGCCGCTGCCAGAGGAGGTGAAGCGTTATGAGTGGCTGTTCCGCAAGCGTCTCTCGGTCAAGCCGGGCATCACCTGCATCTGGCAGATCAGCGGTCGCAACAATGTCTCGTTCGACCGCTGGATGCAGATGGACCATGAGTATATCGAAAACTGGTCGCTCTGGCTGGACCTCAAGATTCTTTTCAAAACCATCCCCGCGGTGTTGCTGAGCCGTGGAGCGTCATGATTCCCCCAGCCATGTCCGACAAACGTCCCAAACTGCTGGCACTGTCCTCCGGCGGCGGCCACTGGGTGCAGCTCCTGCGCCTGCGTGCCGCTTTCGATGGAAGCGATGTGACCTATGCGACGGTGAGCGACGCCTATCGCTCGGATGTCGGAGATGCGGCGTTCCGGGTAATTCCGGACGGCAATATCTGGAGCAAGAAGGATCTCCTGATTTCCGCGCTCGGCGTGCTATGGCTGCTTCTGCGCATTCGGCCGGACGTGGTGGTCACGACCGGTGCCGCGCCGGGATACTTCGCGGTCCGCTTCGGGAAATGGCTGGGCGCGCGGGTGGTCTGGGTGGATAGCGTGGCAAATGCGGAGGAACTCTCCAGGTCCGGCCGCAACGTGGGGTCGTTTGTTGATCTCTGGCTCACGCAGTGGCCGGAACTGGCCCGCGAGGGAGGACCACGCTACATGGGGAACGTCTTATGATTTTTGTAACAGTCGGAACCGATCTTCCATTTGACCGGATGGTCAAAGTGATTGATGAATGGGCGCGCCAGAACGCCCGGCAGGATGTGTTCGCCCAAATCGGGGCAGGTGGATGGGAGCCGGAATACATCGGTTTTTCAAATTTTCTCAAACCGCCGGAATTCACGCGATTCTTCAAATCTGCGGACATCATTATTTCCCATGCAGGCATGGGCACTATTTTATCCGCGCTTCATTTCGGGAAGCCGATTCTGGTGATGCCGAAACGTGCGAGCCTTGGAGAGCATCGGAGCGAACATCAGGTAGCGACAGCTCGGAGAATGATGGAGTTGGGCAATGTGAATGTTGCATTTGATGAAGTCGAGCTGCGCACGCGCCTGGATCATCTGGACACTCTATCGGCTGGTAAGCAGATAGAGATCCACGCGGGCGACTCGCTGATCTCAGGCCTGCGTTCTTTCATTCACCAGTCAACGGGAAACCACCGGTGAATTGGCACAGTTTCAGCGATGGAAAATTTGCTGGAAGCAATATCCCAACCTCGTGACCGGACGGAAATTTCAGATGGGAGCAAACAACGGAAAAATTCGAGTGTTATACAGCTTTCCCCATAAACTCGGGGCCGGCCGTATCTGTTGGACAGCCTGGCAACAGGTGATTGGTTTGAATTCCGCAGGTGTCCACGTTACCGCTGCGGTGGGGTGCGCTGCCAGAAGGCCCCCGCCCACGGTTCGTATTTTCACCACGCTGGGCTTGGGGAGGCTGCGAATTCCATACCGGATACTGGGCGTCAGAGCGGCATCATGGCTGCATGATTTTTTCACCTCCGTCTGGCTGAGAGCTAACAAGCAGAAAATTGACATCGTCCATGCCTGGCCGCTTGGTGCGCTGCTCACGATCCGGGCCGCGCGCGCTGCGGGAATCCCAATCGTGTTGGAACGACCGAATTGTCATACGGAATTTGCCTACAAGGTTGTGGAAAAGGAGTGCGCCGAGCTCGATCTGGTTTTGCCTGATGGATACGAACACAAGTTCAATGCAAGTCTGTTGGCCCACGAAAATCGCGAGTACGCGGGTGCGGATTTCCTTCTTTGCCCTTCTGATTTCGTGAAAAAGACATTCATCGACCGCGGTTTCGCGGAAGTGAAGCTCCTGCGTCATCAATATGGCTATGATGACTCCATTATTTCGCCTGGAAATCAAAACGGCGGAACTGGCGAAGGGCTGGTGATGATCCATGCCGGGCTCGGATCACCCAGAAAAGGGTTGCACCACGCCTTGAAGGCTTGGTTAGAATCAGACGCGTCCCGCAACGGGCGCTTTCTTGTCTGCGGTGAGGTGGTGGAAGTCTATCGTGAGAAGCTGAAAGACATGCTATCACATCCAAGCGTTGAATTTCTGGGACATCGTGGAGATCTTGGCGTGCTCATGCGGCAGGCGGATCTGTTCGTTTTGTCCAGCATGGAGGAGGGAAGCGCCCTCGTTACCTATGAAGCCAGGGGCGCGGGTTGTGTGTTGCTTGTTTCGGAAGCGGCTGGAGCCATGTGCCGGCATTATGAAAACGCGCTGGTTCATAGCCCGGGTGACGTGCGGGAACTGACCTCACACATCAACCTCCTCAACTCTGACCGCGCTCTTCTCGGCGCCCTTCGAAAGGAATCATTGAGAGAAATAGGTGCTCTCACCTGGCAGGCCGCCGGGAAGCGTTTAAGTGAAGTCTATCATGATGCGATCAGGCTTCATGCCGGGAATGTTTGAGCTGTATGTCCGCTGGCGTGTTTTCAAATTAAAAATCGAAACCGTTGGGCAGATTACCATGGATCGTCCACGATTAGCGGACACAACCATATCTCTCTTCGATTGAATCACCACATTCTATAAACAATGCCCAGCGAATTAATAACAACTTCCGGCTGTTTCTGTCCATCGGGTGGCAGAGCCAAATATGAATCGGTCATGCGGCGGTGGCCTTGTTCCAGTGACTTGAAGCAGATGGTTAGCGGCCGCCTTGGATCAGGGAAGACGGAAATTGCTACCACTCTGGAGCCGAATCTCGGTGGAAGGAGGGAGGCATGTGCGGCATTGTAGGAATCAGACGTTTTGATGGCCGTCCCCATGATGAGGGCCTCCTGCGGCGGATGGCCTCGAACTTGAGCCACCGCGGCCCGGACGGTGATGGCATAGGGGTTTTTGGTGACGTGATTTTCGGGCACACCAGATTGTCCATCATTGACCTTGCGGGATCACCTCAGCCGATGACCTCGGCAAGTGGCCGATTTCACATTACGTTCAACGGAGAGATTTTCAACTATAAATCGATACGCAATAACCTGGAGAAAGATGGGGTTCCTATGCGAACTCAGGGGGATACTGAAGTGCTATTGGAGACCCTGAGGCGGGAGGGAGTGGCGGGACTATCAAAATTGAACGGGCAATTTGCCTTTGCCTTCTTTGATGAAGACCGGGGAGATCTGTTGTTGGCGCGCGACCGCCTGGGGATTCTGCCCCTGTATTTCCACGAAGGGCGGGGCTTTTTTGCATTCGCCAGTGAGGTGAAGGCCTTGCTTCCCATTGTCGGACAAATGGATATTGATGAAGAGGCTGTCGAAGATTATCTTACTTACCGCTCAGTGCCGCCATCGCGGACTTTATTTCGCGGAATCCGTAAGGTGTCTCCGGGGTGCGTGCTTCGAATCGGTCGGGATGGGTCAGTCCGAGAGGAAGTATTCTGGAGTTTACCGGCGAAGACCGGACAGGATATGATTTCCGGTGATGCTGCGATTCAGGCGGTGGATCAAAAACTGCGGGACGCTGTCGCATTGCGTTTGGTCGCGGATGTTCCGGTCGGAGCTTATTTGAGCGGAGGCCTTGACAGCAGCCTCACCGTCGCTCTGATGAAAAAACTCCGTGATGGGGGTGAAGTCCAGACGTTTGCGGCTGGATTTTCGGATCCGCGTTTCGATGAATTGCCCTATGCGAGACAGGTGAGTGAAGCTGTCGGAACCGTGCACCACGAAGTGATGGTTTCTTCCGAGGATTTTCGTGATCTGTGGGAGCCGCTGAGTTGGCACCGGGATGGCCCAATGAGTGAACCGGCTGATATCGCGATTTTCAAAATTGCAAAGCAAGCAAGGCAGCACGTCAAGGTTCTGCTGTCCGGGGAGGGAAGTGATGAGATTTTTGGTGGCTACCCCAAGTACGCCTACGAGCCGAAATTGGCTCCAATTGCCGGGTTACCCTCTTCTATTAGAATTCCAGTGTTTCGCATGATTGAACGCGCCCTTCCGGAATCAAAGAACCGTGTACGCCAAGCAGCAAGAGCATTGACCGCGCGTTCAACCGCCGAGCGCATGCAGACATGGTTCGGGCCATTCACCTGGTATGAACGCAAGGCTTTACGTGCGGGATTTGGCATTCACAGACCTCCTGAGCAATGGAACCGCGCCGAGGGAGATCACCTCAGACGCATGCTCTACGTGGACTGCCACACTTGGTTGGCTGACAATCTTCTAGAACGTGGCGACCGGATGTCCATGGCGGCAAGTATTGAAAACCGTCCGCCTTTCCTCGACCATGAATTGGTCGAGCTGGCCTTTCGTGTCGATTCCACAATGAAAATCCGAGGGAACAGTGGCAAGTGGATTGTCAAGGAGATCGCCCGCAAACACCTTCCTTCCAATATTGTGGATCGCAAGAAAATCGGATTCAAAGTCCCTTTGGATGAATGGTTTCGCGGAGGATTGAAAGACTACGTGCATGATCTTCTCCTAGGGCCGAATTCGTTTGTCAGTTCATATCTGGATCGCAACGTGATCGAAAGAATGCTCTCTGATCACATGCAATGCCGTCGGAATGAGGAACTCAGACTGTGGACCTTGATGGGACTGGAGGTCTGGCACAGGGCGTTCTTCCGAAAATAGGATATCGCTTCCCATTGTGAACACTTTTTTGTTGCCGAGGGCAAATGCCAACGGCGTCCCCGCCGCCCATCCTCCACCGTTGCGGGCCGGCATCATACTCTGAGCCGCATGGGCACCAGGGCACAAAGCCTTTTTCAGCAACGCAACGAGAACTCCTCCGGAGGACCGCTGGATCGGCCAACCTTTCGTCCGCCCCGCCCGATTCCCCTCATTCATGCCCCTTAGGCTCCTCTAGCTCGTAAAAATTTCGCGGAGCGCTAAATTTTCTTAAAATAAAACAGCCTTCATGGGGGTTTTTCCAAAATTAGCTTGCGACTCTCGTCACTGAAGCTACATTGCGTTCAATTTCAAAACAGGCAATTCATCCGGATATATTAATTTGAAATCATCCCGCGTCATATGCAAGTCCCCTATCAATCGGTAAACCCAACGGCGCAGCAGAGCGTTCCGTCAATTGCCGTATCCAGTCATGTTGCCCGTCTGTTTATTTTCCTGGCCGCTGTGTCAACCGGACTGATTGGATTGGCTGGTGCCGCATCATCAGTTTCGCAATATGGGATCACCTGGACATTTTCGCAGGACCGTCCCGTCGGACAGTTTGCAAATGGTGATTGGTGGGTGGTCGGTCCGGTCACCATCTCAAATATAAATCCCAAATCCAGCAGCGCGAGCGATTATACGAACGGCACAATGATAAACCCGATACCGGATCAGACCCAAGGGCTGTATCGGAACGGGCCTGACAACCATCCGGAAAACACACCGAAGTACGATGCTGCCAAAAACATATCACTTCAGCTGCCGGTAGTTGTTCAAGCGGGGAATTCAATATACTCCACGTTGAACAATCCCGACACTTGGGTATCGGGAGCCGCTCAGGAAAAAACATGGTTCAAGGAAACTGCAGTCTTGACAGTCGTGAGTTCGGTGCCCCCGGAAGGAAGCTTCCGTCCTCCCTATGCTGGAACCAACAAAGCCATCAAAAGCAACTGGAATGTTTCCAGTTTGGACTATTCGGTGCTTCGCAGCCTAGCTATTCCCGTCCCGGCAAACGCTCCGGCCCTCGCCTGGCTTGAGGAAGCAACGAAACGTCCGCTGTTGGAGATGAGCAGCACTCACGTCAATTCAAATTGGAAGGCAGCATGGAACGAGGACAAATCAGGGGGATTTCCAAGGCGTACCTATGGCAATGAAATCGGACACATTTCCGGAACTGCGGGCCTGATGCTGAATACGAATCTATCTCACACGCAAAAGCAAAGGCTGGCCATAAACATGGTGCAGTGGGGTATTGACATCTATGGACTGCTCGGAGCAGGAATGAAATGGGTCCCAAACGGCGGTCATCAGGGAGGTCGTCTTATGCCGATCTACATTGCCGGGAAGATGCTCAACGACCCCGAGATTCTCTCCTTGGCTTCTGGCAAATCCCCATTTCAGGAAATGTCGAACCATGCATTTGTCACCCAGAACGACGTAAACACCCCGAGAGCCAGTCACAATCCCCCATTCAAGCCTTACACCACCGATATGATCGGGATGCCGGAGTGGAGTTCCAGCGGCATGTCCCCCTACACCTCGTCCGAATGGACTGCGGGTAGTAATGGTACATGGTGGGGAGTGCCATACAGGTCTTCAAACGGTGCCCTGAACATTGGGGCCGTTGCCACCATTCTTCTCATGGGAGGCCGCGCTGAGGTGAATCAGGAAGCGTATTTCAGGTATCATATCGAGAGATTCTATCCAAGGGAAAGGCCGACGACGACGGGAAATTTGCCTGCTTTTACGGGAGAAGGAAACGGAATACCCCTTTTTGTTAGAGACATGTGGGATATTCATATCAACGGTGGCACTCCACCGGCGGTCGTTAACCCGGCAGTCACCTTTGCCGTGGGCGACCGAATCCAGGTCTGGAGGTCAACGTGGGTCAACAGTACGGCATCCACCACCACCCCGATAGGCTCGCAAGCCATCAACTCATTGGGAACGATCATCCAGGGTCCTGTCGGCCCCAACAGTGAAAACATCACATGGTTCAAGATCGATTACGATAACGGGACGGACGGCTGGAGCGGTGTTGATAATTTCGTCAAGACCACGGTCGCGCCACCAGCGGTTATCTTTGCTGAGGGAAATCGAATCCAGGTCTGGAGATCGACATGGGTCAACAGCACGGCATCCGTGACCACGCCGATGGGCTCCCAAGCCACCAACGCTTACGGAACCATAGTCCAAGGCCCCGTTGGGCCCGATGGGGACAGCATCACTTGGTATCGGATCGATTATGACAGCGGACCGGATGGATGGAGCGGTTTGGACAACTTCATCAAAGTGCCGACGGGCGCACCGTCTAGGCCAACAGGACTGCGGATTGTAAAGTAGCAATTTCGTCAGTCATAGCAGGAAGTTCTCCCGGACGAGGTTACCTGAAGTGGTGGTCGTGTTGCGAATTCTCGACTCAATCCGATCAACATTGTCTTCCCGTTTGAACGATGGATCCGGGTCCGTTCCATGAACGGATTTTTCGGTTTCTTAGTGGTTTTGCAATCCAATTTGACTTATGAGTCTGCTGAATCAGCTTCGCAAAAACCTTGGTCCATTGAAATGCAAGCTTTTGGACGAGTGGCCCTATCGAGGTAAGGTCAGAAGCATCCCGGGAATGCGTGCGCGATTCAAGCCGTTGCTTGCAAAACTTGCCCCACTTCCTCCCTTCAAGGAGAATATCTATGAAATCCACATGCTCTGTGGAACCAGAGATGCCGACATGGGAATCTGGGCGAGTTGGAGCATCATGAGATTCCTGAATGGATGCTCCAGATTGTACGTTCATTCGGACGGAACGCTTACATCTGAAGACGAGGCGGCTTGGAGAAAAATCATCGGTGAGGTGATCGTTATCCGGCGCGAGCAGAGCGATGCGAAGGCAGGCGAGATGCTGGGCGCAGAAACAAAGCACCTCTATCATTGGCGTAATACCAATTGGGCGAGCATCCAGTTGGTGGACGCCCATTTGTTCGGCGACGCTCCCAATCTGTTGATTATGGACTCGGACGTTCTCACATTTTCTAAACCTGACGAAGTAATCAAAGCCTTGACATCACGATCTCCCAAGGTCGTCTGGTGCCGCGATCTTCTTAACGCCTATTCGGCCAGCCCTGAGATTTTACGGGAGGTGACGGGTGTGACCGTGGTCGAGCGCCTCTGCGCGGGATTTTTAGTTACACCTCGTTTCAAAATTGCAGACTTTCTGGAAATCGATAGGCACATGTCCGCGATTGACAAGGATCCGCGAACCGAGGTGAACCATTTCTGGTCTTGCCAAACCTACTATGCCTTGATTGCTGCGGGTTATCCCGATTCGGGTGAGCTGCCGGAACAATATTCCAACATCGCTTCCAAAACCCCTGCAAGTCAGGTCCTCAGGCATTTTGTCGGCGTGCCAAGAGTTAGATTCAGATACTTTACAGAGGGTCTCCCAAAACTTGCGAAAGCTGGCCCATCTCCGAACAATCGCCCGTGAACGCGCCGAGCTTCGTCCTATTTCTAGTCCTGGCGATCGCTTTGTGGACTGTCCCGAGAAAGCTGGCCTTGGCACCTTTCCTTGTCGGATGCTGCCTTGTCACAACGGGGCAGGGATTGCATCTCGGGTTCATCACCCTGCCTATCTATCGAATGCTGATGCTGATCGGCGTTATACGGGTTCTGGTAAAAGGCGAGAGGATCGTGGGAGGCATCAATCTGATCGACAGGCTGATGATGCTATGGGCTGGTTGGTATTTGTTCTCCAGCATGTTTCATGACTGGAAACTTGATGCCGGGCCCGTCTATGTTTGTGGAGTCATCTACAATCAGCTTGTTTTCTATTTCCTCGTAAGAACCTGGTGCTCCGACCTTGATGATACGGTGGGGGTAATCAAAACCGTCGCATTGGTCCTGGTGCCGGTGGCATTGGAGATGCTTCTTGAGAAGGCGACCGGGAAGAATCTGTTTTCATTTTTCGGAGGAGTTCCCGAGACGGTGATGGTCCGAGAAGGGAAACTGCGCGCCCAAGGGCCATTCCTTCATCCGATTCTGGCGGGAACGGTGGGGGCGACGTGTATCCCTCTTTTCGTGGGTCTGTTGCGCGATTCCAGGTTTCATGCGGTAGTGGGAATAGTTGCGGGTTTGGTCATGGTATTCGCCAGCGCGTCCAGTGGTCCGGTGATGAGTTTCATGGCTGCGGTTGGTGCATTGATCATGTGGAGATACCGGCATCTGACCAAGGCCGTCCGGAGGTGTGCGGTGATTCTCTATCTGATTCTTATGGTCACGATGGAGCGTCCTCCATACTATCTCATTTCGAAAATTGATCTTTCAGGAGGTAGCACAGGTTGGCATCGATCGTTCCTTATCGATCAAACCATCAACCATTTTTCCGAATGGTGGTTGTTTGGCACAGACCACACGAGGCACTGGATGCCCAACCAAGGAGTCGCCAGTTCGCCAACTCACACTGATATCACGAATTATTACATCAGTTACGCGATTGGCGGGGGATTACCTGGGCTGATGGTGTTCCTCTTCATCCTGGGAGTTTCGTTCCGGTGGGTTGGGCAACTGGAAGAGCATATGATGGAACAACGCCCGCACCATGCATTCATGATCTGGTGTTTTGGATCGGCACTTTTTGCGCATGCGGTCACCGGCATTTCTGTGGCGTATTTTGATCAATCTGTGGTGTTTCTCTGGCTCAACGTGGCAGTAATCGCATCCGTATATTCAGCAGTGGTGGCCGATGAGGAGGAGGCGAAGAATGTCCCCGAAGCCGTGCCTTCTTCGATTGCCTGATCCAGGCGGAAAAAACTTGAAGACCACGGCCGCCCAACCTTTTCCAAAATCGCCATGTCTTCATTTTTAAACAGAATCGCCGGAAAGAGTTCGATCTTTTTCTATCGATTTGGGGTTCGTCTTGTTAATAGGGTTTTTAACACTGCTATTTCCGGGGCATTCCGTCATTTCGGGACAGGGAGCGTCATTCAGTTCCCGTTCACGCTTTGGGGTGAATCAGGAATTTCAGTAGGTGAGAAAGTTTATGTCGGCCCGGGGTCTTGGTTGATTTGCCTAAAAGAGGCGGCGGCGGAGTGTGAGCCAGTCATTCAGATCGGAGACGGATGCTCGTTCGCGGGCGGAGTGACCGTGACCGCAGTTTTGAAAGTCTGCATCGAAAAGGACGTTCTTATCGGGCGGAATGTCCATATCTCCGATCACGCGCATGAATTCAGGTCCAAAGATACTGCGATTCTCCACCAAGGAGTTTCTGGAATCAAACCGGTGAGGATCGGTGCCGGATCGTGGCTGGGTCAGGGCGTGGTGGTTTGTCCCGGAGTTACTATCGGCAGGAACAGCGTGATCGGAGCCAACTCCGTTGTGAATTCTGATATTCCCGATGGCTGCGTGGCGGTGGGTGCGCCAGCCCGGGTTATCCGCCGTCCGGAAGTTCCGGGTTTGGCTGTCGATCATGAGTCGGGCGATTCTATTGCGCCGAAGGGCTGAAACCGTTACCACCAATTTATACCGTGCTTGTCTCCATCATCATACCGACTTACAATAGAGCTGCAACCATCGGAGCAGCGGTCCAAAGCTCCTTGTCTCAAACTTATCGAAATATTGAAGTGATCGTCGTGGACGATGGCTCGAACGATTCGACTCATGGCGTTTTAGGCGAGTTCGGAGCACGGATTAGGGTTATCAAACAAGCGAACGCAGGTCCGTCGGCAGCCAGAAACCATGGGGTTCGGGAATCATGTGGTGAAATCGTATCGTTTTTGGATTCGGATGATATCTGGCTTCCCGACAAAATCGAACGGCAGGTGAAGCTAATGACTGCCATCGGCGAGAGCATGTGCTGCTGTGTCTGCAATGCGGAAGTCCGGGGGCTATGTGGAGAACTTGTGGGCGATTCTTTCGGGATTGCCGGGCTGAAGGTGGACACGGCTGAAGGAGAATGGCTTAATCCCAGTGAGGTGCTGGCCACAAGCTTCCTTCTATTCAATCAGGTGGTGGCGGTCAGGCGGGAGGCATTTCAAAGTGTGGGTGGATTCAACGAGGGGCTTCGCATTCTCGAGGATTACGAACTTGCCCTCAAACTTTCGTCCATTGGGACATGGGGAGTTATCAAAGACCCTCTGGTTGTAAAAAAGAACGATACCGAGGGAATCGGAGTCGAATTCTCGAAAAATCACATCAAGCATATGGAGGCATGCGTCGATGTGATTGCCGGATTTCTAAAAGCGGATAAAAGAATGAATTCAACCGCAAGAACGCTGCTGCAAAGGTCACTGGGAGAACTCAGAATCGGCCTGCGTGCAGAGCGTTTGAACTTCGACGGCCGAATGCTGGGGAGGTTTTCGGGAAAAGGATTGGGATTTCTTCTCAGGCTGCACAAGGCGGCCAGACGGAGGGGCCCATCATGGCCGCGTCCGTCTATCAGAAAAATATGATGCTGGTCGCTTTCGAGTGTTGCGATAGCAGCGGGGGGATAATTCTAAGACTTACAACGCAGTTTACATTACATCAAGTCAACCACACCTAATTAAAGAATACATGAATGAAATCACAATTGAAGCAGGCCGGGCGGAGCGCCAGTATTGGCACGATCTCTGGCGTTACCGGGAGTTGTTCTATTTCCTGGCATGGCGCGATATTCTGGTGCGCTACAAGCAGACCGTGATTGGTGTCGCTTGGGCGGTGATCCGCCCGTTGCTGACGATGGGTGTGCTTTCTTTCATCTTCGGTTATCTGGCGAAGATGCCGTCCAATGGAGTTCCCTATCCGCTGCTGGTTTTCTGCGGAATGCTTCCCTGGCAGTTTTTTGCCACGGCGTTCTCCGAAAGCGGAAACAGCTTGGTTTCGAACTCGAGTATGATCTCAAAGGTTTATTTCCCGCGTCTGGTGGTGCCGGTCAGCAGCGTGATCACGAGTTTTGTGGATTTCCTGATCTCTGCGGTGATCCTCGGGATCATAATGGCCTATTACCGCTATCTGCCGGGTGGCAATGTCATCATGCTGCCCGCGTTCGTGCTCCTGGCGTTTGCCACGGCGTTCGGTTCCGGTCTTTGGATTTCCGCGCTGATGGTCCGCTATCGGGACTTTCGATACATCGTGCCGTTTGTGGTGCAGTTCGGACTTTATATCTCACCTGTGGCATTCCAGAGCGACATCGTGCCAGAAAAGTGGCGCTTGCTATACTCGCTTAATCCGATGGTGGGGGTGATCGATGGCTTCCGTTGGACCCTGCTGGGTGAGCAAAATCTCTATTGGCCCGGACTCTGTATTTCCGTGGGAATGGTGACCCTGATGATTATTTCCGGTATCTGGTATTTCCGCAAAACGGAGCGGACCTTCGCCGATGTAATCTGAGTCCGAATTCATAAATTCACATTCGTAAAATCTGTCATGAGCAAATCTATTATTTCCGTCGAGAATCTCTCGAAACGCTACGTCATTGGCCACCAAGCGGAGAAGGGCGACGGACTGCGCCATGCGTTGGAGCGGGCGATTCGGGCACCATTCAGAAGGGCTAGCCAGGAGGATCGGATGAAACGTGCGACGTCAGAGGAATTCTGGGCGCTTCAGGGGATCAACTTCGAAGTAAAAGAAGGGGAGGTCGTCGGGTTTGTAGGCCGCAATGGAGCGGGGAAATCGACCTTACTCAAGATCCTGAGCCGCATCACCGAGCCCACCCACGGCAAGATCAGTCTGCGCGGACGGGTGTCGAGCCTGCTTGAAGTGGGCACCGGCTTCCATCCGGAGCTGACGGGGCGCGAGAACGTATATCTCAACGGTGCCATCCTGGGAATGAGCCGCGTTGAAATCAAAAGGAAATTCGATGAAATCGTGGCGTTTGCAGGGCTGGAGAAGTTTCTCGACACACCGGTAAAGCGTTATAGCAGCGGAATGTATGTCCGCCTCGCTTTTGCGGTGGCCGCCCATTTGGAACCGGAGATCCTGATCGTGGATGAGGTCCTCGCCGTCGGAGACGCGGAGTTCCAGAGGAAGTGTCTGCAAAAGATGGGCGACGTGGCAAGCGCCGGGAGAACCGTTCTATTTGTCTCACATAACATGCAGGCGGTGACCCGGCTCTGTTCGCGTTGCATCATGCTGAACAAGGGGGAGATCGAGCTTGACGGCCCTTCGGTGCAGGTCGCAAACGCCTATCTGAGTTCTGGAATAACCACGACGTCCGCCCGCGAGTGGCCGGATGTCACAGCGGCACCTGGAGATGACGTGGGACGCCTCCTAGCAGTGCGTGTCCGATCCGGAAAAGGGGAGGTGGTTGAGGCGATTGATATTCGCGAAAGAGTGGGAATCGAGATCGAATACCAGGTTCTTACGGGCGGCCACAAGTTTTTCCCCCATTTCGCCTTACGGAACCAGGATGGCAACGTTTTGTTCGTCGCGGTCGATCTGGACCCTACATGGCGAGGTAAGCCCCGTCCGCCGGGACGCTATATCAGTACAGGCTGGATCCCTGGAAATCTCTTGGCCGAGGGTTTCATCTATGTGACGGCGGTAATCATGACTTTGGATCCCGAGGTATCGCACGCAGTCGTGGACGAAGCCGTGGCGTTCCGGGTGTTGGATGATTTGTCCGCGCCGGACACCGCGAGAGGAGACTATTTCAAACCCATGCCGGGACTTGTGAGACCGATTCTGGAATGGAGCACTGTCACCATCAGTTAAAGCCCGGAACCACAATTGTGTGAAACGCGCCAAGCCCCATGATTGATCAACCGGAAAAAGCTGCGGGCGTGCCACCTCACCTCCGCCTTGTCAGAAAGTTTGTCTGGCGCTGGCAGGTGTTTTGGCTGTGGCGTGCAGGTCATGGATTCTGGGGGAGAATCGCTTCCCGTCTAGCAAGCCTTGGCGTTGGAAGATATAGGAACCTCAGCAAGCTCGCATGGGTAAGTCCGCGGGGTTTCATTTCCCACGACGCTGAAATCGATTGTGACCTGCGTTGTGGTTCCAATGTGTTTGTCGGAGAGCGGGCGGTGATTCTCAGGTCTGCTGGGGAGGGAACCGTGGAACTGCTTGATGGAGTGCAGGTGAACCGGGACTGCACGTTTGAGCTATTCGAAGGCGGTTCCATCAAAGTGGGTGAACAGGTCGGATTGCAACGAGGGTGCATCCTGGTTGCTGCGGTGCAGCCCATCACCATTGGACGCAGGGCGGAAATCGCCTCGTATTGCTCGTTTTACTCGTATGACCATGGAATCGAAGCCGGACGCGAGATCTTCGGCCAGCCACTGACATCCAGAGGGCCGATCATTGTCGGGGAGGACGCTTGGCTGGGAACCGGCGTCACTGTTTTGTCCGGAGTGAGGATCGGGCGCGGGGCGGTAGTTGGAGCGGGTTCCGTAGTCGTCCGCGATATTCCGGACTATGCGATCGCTGCCGGAGTGCCGGCGCGTGTGATCAAATACAGAAATGAAGTTGTGGCTGCGAGCCATCCCGGTTCGCAAGCAGGACAGTGAGCGGCCACCATCGCTTCACTCCGCCCCTGCATGACCCGGTTCTTTGGGCCGCATCCGCTTTTCCCCCAAGCAACACCCTGGCAATTGCCACCTTGTGTGGATCCACTCAACAGCGATTGAGTGACAGCGCGAGCGCGGGGAATCTTCAACTCCATGTGAATCTCATGAAACTCTCCTCTGAAACGATTATGTCCCAGCCAACCGACCAGCCGAAGCGCGTCACCATAGGACTCCCCATATACAAACGTCTGGAATACCTACCGCATGTCCTGGAAATCATTGCGGCGCAGGACCACCCGAATCTTGATTTGTTAGTTTCCGACAATGGCATGAACGGTGACCGTGTGCGGGAAATTGTAGAGGCCTGCTATTTCAGACCCTATCGATTCCGTCAGAACCCGGCTACCGTCATCAGTTCGCAGCATTTCAACCAGTTGCTGGATGAGGCGGAGGGGGATTACTTCCTCCTTCTCTGTGATGATGATGAGATCAGCCCCAACTATATCTCTGAGCTGGTGGGTTCGCTGGAGCGCTTTCCGGAGGCATCCGTCGCGATCGCCAGGCAGCAAATGATCGCGAAGGACGGCAGCTTGGTAAGGGAATCCGCAGGCCAGATGCCGGAGTATCTATCAGGTCCGGATTTCATTAATGCCACTTGGAATGATTATTCCTTTGGCATGGAGATGGTGGCGACATTTCTGGTGAGATCCTCGAAGGTGAAGGAAAGCGGCGGTTTTCCCGATTTCTGCCGGGGTACGGGGATCGACAACGCGGTGCTGATCAAGCTCCTCCTCAATGGCGGCATTGCGCTGAATTCGAACTGCGTCTTCCGCTGGCGGCTGGATGATGCCAGTTACGGCTGGTCCGTCAGCTATATCGAGCTGGCGAAAGCCTGCAAGCAGTTCCTCAAATGGATGGATGCGGATCCTGTTGTTTTGGAGTTCGCGCGGGCGAACCCCGCGGAATGGAGGCGAAGCAGGGGAATTCTGGTCCGCATGACCTGGGATACCTACTTTGGAAGGTGGCGGGATATCTATCAAAGCAAGCTCCCGCTCCATCAGTGGATTCTCGCGGCCTTCGCCATGCCGTTCATTGGTGCCTATTATCAATTGGTGGCCCGCCATCTTTTTTCGTGTTTGAAGTCTTCATTAAAGTCATGGGTTCTGCCGAAGGGTATGCGCAGGGTCGGGAAAAATCCTATTTAGACAAATCGGCAGATGGAAATATCAATAAGCCGGATTCACCACATCCCTGCGGCAGTTTGCGGATTGGACATTCCAAACTCCATTCCGGAAAATCGTCGGACGGTCACTCCTGCACGGGTCTCAAAAGCATCGTGAGCAAACCAAACGCAAGCCAACAAGGAATGAAGATCGTTCACGTCAATACTTATGACATCATTGGCGGTGCGGCGCGTTCCGCATATCGGTTGCACACGGGTCTGAGGGCGCTTGGCCGGGACTCATCCATGTTTGTCCACCGCGCGGCCAGCAGTGATCCGGATGTGCTCGCGATGGGAATTTCCAGCAACCCTCTGAAGCGCGCAGGGCGCATGATCCGGCGGAGATCGATCACCCGGGACTATCAGCCCTACGTCGCCACCCGGCCGGCTGGGGTAGAGCCGTTCCAAGATTGCCGTTCTCCGTTTCGCGCTGATTTCCAACGCGATCTGCCATCGTGCGATATCCTGAACCTTCATTGGATCGCGGATTCGTTTCTCGACTTTGAAAGTTTCTTCGCTCGCGTACCGGCTAGAACGCAGATCGTCTGGACGCTTCATGATATGAATGCGCTGACAGGCGGATGTCATTATGATCTTGGCTGTGGTCGTTTCGCCGAGCGCTGTGGCAGGTGCCCGCAATTGGGTTCGAACGACGCGAATGACCTCGCCTATCAAAATTGGCGGCGCAAGGCGGACGCGCTTTCCAAATTGGATCCGTCCCGGCTCCGCTTCGTCGCACCGAGCCGCTGGCTGGCCGAAGAAACCGAACGAAGTGCTCTGATGAAACGTTTCCCAGTGTCGGTGATTCCCTATGGGCTCAATCTCGATGATTTTGCTCCGCGTGACCGTTCGGCCTGCCGGGAAGCGCTCGGGTTGCCACAAGGTGCGAAGATCGTCTTATTCGTGGCGGACGGTCTGGACAACGGACGCAAGGGTTTTGCGCTGCTGGTTGCCGCATTGGCGGCATTGCCTCGCGATGCGCCGGTCACGATCATCTCCGTCGGCCGCAATAAACCGGATGTGGGCGTCACTTTTCCCTGGTTTCACTTCGGCTCGATCAATAATGACCGGCAACTATCCGAACTATACAGCGCTGCCGACCTTTTTGTGATCCCTTCGCTACAGGACAACCTCCCCAATACGGTTCTGGAAGCAATGGCATGTGGAACGCCGACGGTGGGCTTCGACGTCGGGGGAATTCCGGACATGGCCCGCCCCGGAGTCACTGGCATATTGGTACCACCGGCTGACCACCATGCGCTTGGGACCGCGATATTGGAGCTTCTACGGGATCCGGTGGGTCTTAAACAGATGGGTGCGAACTGCCGCCGCATCGCTCTTGAGGAATACCCGCTGGAACTTCAAGCAGCTCGGTATGCGAAGCTTTACGAGACATTGATCGGCGGCGCATCCGGATCTTGAGTGTTGAAAAACCACCGCGATGCAGGGAGCTGCTTTTGATGGCCCTTGCTGGTGGGATGGCGAACGAGGCGAGGAAGGCCATGCAGGCGCAGGAAAGCCGGGGAATCTTGGGGATTCCAGCGCTTGTGTTCGATTTGGTGAACCCTGTCGGCTAACATATCAGAGGTAGGCTCGCATGAGTGGGTGGAGTTGCTCGATGGCTAGCTTGTAGCAGGTCGGGCGCATGAGTCCTACCCGTAGCCAACGGATGAATTGCAGGCTCACTTCCGTGGGGCGAT
>JBBRCO010000024.1:0-31294 GCA_038204755.1 Verrucomicrobiales bacterium | reverse complement strand
GACAAAGTGTTTCTTGTCGCCGAGGTCAACGCCGAGATACGTTTGGAATTGCTGACTCGTGTTTTTTGTTTTTGATTTCATGGGAAGGTAAGATTACAGAGGGTTTGCGTTGCCTCAAGTCCTTCTCATTCTATCTAGTGGGTGCGCCATCACTTTGACGTTCGCTAAAGAAATGAAACGCATTGCAACAATCGTTGGCACAGTTGTCTTGGCATTCACGATTTCCATATTTTCCTACCTTAAGGGACATCGCGATGGAGTCACTCAGGCAGACGTAAGAAGCTTATCGTTCGAGATGTCGATTTTCGATGATTTCGGAGAGGCCAGTGCTGACGACGCCAAAGAGAAGCTCGGACACCTGATAGCGTTCCGACAGGAGTGGTTGATGTCAGATTTATCGCTCACCGAGAGTTGGTCCTATTGGAGGCATGTGGATAGCAAAGGCTTCCTCGAATCAAAGAGGCGCGAGGTGGAGGCTATCGCAAGCCGCTATCCAAATCTCGCGTTGGAACAGAAGAAGCCAATCAGCGAACAAGCCGTGGATGGCAACCCCCACCAGCTCTTTTGTTATCGATATTTGGGGTCAGGCCCGAATGGCGCTAACTTAACGGGGTTTTGGGATAGAATATGGCAAAAACGAGGCCCAAATTGCCCTGCGCGTTTGATTCCGGCATCGTAAAACGATCCCTATCCCTTGGAGTTCTGATTGGATCGATTCCAATTGGGCAATCACTGTGTCATAAATCGCTGGTGAAGTCAAACTTGCTTAAGTTAGCGCCATTCAGGTCAGTCCCCGCTCCGAAACATTTCTTCCTCTCTGAGTAAAAGGGGGCAGTGAAAGCGCCGGGATAAACCGGCTTGGAAATGAGAATGAAAGAGTTTTACAAAAAACAACTAGCCATTGACTTTGGCCACGAGCCCTGGGCTAGGAGCGGTGACGCGCCAGGTGACGCGTCCTCCTTCGCCACCTCCTTCGCCACCTCCTTCGCCACCTACTTCGCCACCTACTTCGCCACCTACTTCGCCGAGGCTACGAAGGCCAAGAAGGCTGCGGCAGGACAAGTGGGTGCCTGGAGACGCAGGACGAGTTGACATTCCGGTGCGGATGAGGGATGAGGAACAGGCAGGAATGTCTGCATCCCTTGGCTTGCGCGAAGCGGATTTGGCCTTTAAAGCAAGCCCCACATGCCCGAGGTGCGTCCGCTTATTCTGATTCCCAGCTACAATACGGGACCGATCCTGCTTCAAACAGTCGCGTCAATCGTTGATTGCGGAAATCCGGTCTGGGTGATAATCGACGGCTCGACAGACGGTTCTCCTCAATTGCTGGAAAACATGAAAGACGAGAAACTTCGGGTTATCTTTCTACAGAAGAATTCAGGCAAGGGCGCGGCGGTTTTGCACGGGCTACGAGAGGCGATCGCGGCCGGTTTCACCCATGTTCTGAGCATGGATGCCGATGGCCAACACCCGGCGGCTTCCATTCCCGGATTCCTGAAACTCTCGGCTGCGCACCCGGAAGCGGCGGTTTTTGGCAGGCCTGTTTTTGACAGGTTCGCCCCGTCGCTGCGGGTGAATGGTCGGAAAGTTTCGAATTTCTGGGCCAATCTGGAGACGCTCGGCTGGGGCGTGGATGACTCGCTTTTCGGCATGCGCCTCTACCCTGCCGCCGATCTCCTGGCGGTGCTCGAGTCCACAAAGTTCGCCCGCCGCTTCGATTTCGACCCGGAAGTTGCCGTGCGCTTGGCGTGGAAAGGCGTGCCGATTATCAATCTGCCGACTCCCGTCCGCTACCCGAGCAAGGAGGAGGGCGGCATTTCCCAATTCCGCTACTTCCGGGACAATGTGCTGCTCACCCGCATGCACATCCGGCTCTTCTTTGGATTTCTCCTGCGTCTGCCGCTTCTTGCTCTCCGCGGCTCAAATCCGCTCGAGCATCTGAAACCTCCTTCCACATGAGCGATCCCTTCATTCAAAAGATCGCCTCGCTGTTCCCAAGCCGCTGGGAGCACCACTACGTCTCAGCCAAGCTGCGGACGGACCCGCTTTACAGGGCGCTGGAAATAGAACTCAGAGGATCGGAGTCGCCCCTGCTCGACCTCGGCTGTGGTCTGGGCCTGCTTGCATTTTTCCTCCGCGCGAAAGGCATCAAAGTGCCGATCCACGGGCTGGACTATGACCAGCGGAAAGTGGAAATGGCCACCCACGCGGCGGAAACTTCCGGCACCCGCGACGTCACATTTTCCCACCACGATGCCCGCAGCGGCCTACCCGATCATCAGGGCAACGTGAGCATCCTGGACATCCTCCAGTTTTTCACCCCGACCGAGCAGGAAACACTGCTCAATCTCGCCGCCGCACGCGTCGCTCCGGGAGGGAAACTCGTGATCCGCTCCGGCCTGCGTGATGATTCCACCCGGTTCAAGGTCACCGTGCTCGGCGACTTGCTGGCCAAGGCAACCTTCTGGATGAAAGCCGCGCCGACGCATTACCCGACAGCCGACGATTTCCAACGAATCCTAACGTCTTTCGGGAAGGTGGAAATCTCGCCGCTCTGGGGAGGCACGCCGTTCAACAACCACCTGATCGTTCTAACCCGCTGATCAGGCCACACACTCGCCGGTGGGTTTCGAAATGCTCCGGATCACGCCGCGCCCCAGAAAAAGCAACGGCAGCATGCACAGCGCACCTCGCCAACCAAGCGCGATGAACCCGCTATCAGCCGCAGCCGGCACCAGGAAAGCGAGCACCGCGAGGATGGCTGAAAACGCCAGCAGCGGGACAACTGTGCCTTTCAAATGATAGCCGAAATAGGACGCCAGCGGCACTTTCAGTTGTTTGACCGTCAACGGCACCACCCAGAACCAGCCGACCAGCGTCGTGGGAATCATCGTCCCGAGCGCGACGCCGAGCACACCGAAACGATAGGCCAGGATGATGCTCAGGATCACATTCGCGACGGCATCCACGACAGAAATGAGCAGCAGCGGCTTTTCCCTCCCGCACATCATCAGGACACGTTTCGAGCAACTATTGGTGAGCTGGGAACTGTAGATCGCGAACAACAGCGCCTGCCCGATCCACCAGGTGTCGCGCGGCACCTGCTTCATCCCTGTGAGCAGATGGATCAGCGGTTCCAGATAGACCGCCGAGAGCAGATAACACGGGGTGACCAGCAGGAAAGTGAGACGCGAGCTCTGAAGAAGGAGGTTCCGCAAGCCGGAGTCATCCCCCTTCGCATACATCGCTGCGGCGGCTGGCGAGAGGACCTGCTGGAGCTGCGTGCTGAAAAGGCCGAGCATCTCGCCCATCTTGTATCCAGCCTGATAGATCGCCACGAAGGCGACTCCGAGCGTGAGCGAGATGACGAGCTGGTCGCTCTTCGACATCAGCATATTGCTGAAAGTGATCAGATAGGCGGCGATCGAAAAACCCATCTGATACCTCACCGCGCGCCATTCGAACCATTTCGGAGAAAACGAAATTCCGGGGAGACGGCGGATCGAGATCACCGCTGCGATCAGGTTCGGGAGCGCGCTCGTGGCGACGCTGATACCCATCAGCACCGACATGCTCCAGTGAGCGTGCAAGCCCCAGTAGAGAAACCCGAAGTTGAGCACGGTGGAAAATGTGCCCACCCAGTTCGCGAGATCGATGCGCTGCAATCCCCGCAGGATTTCAGGAAACAATCCTAACGGAAACATCACCGCCATGCCGATGAAAAATACGATATATGCCCGCCCGAACTCCGCCCTATCAGCGGGCAGGACACCCATCCTCGCGAGAAACGGATCGCGGATCGCCAGGAACACGACCAGCAGCAGCAATGCCATGCCGACGAAGGTCCAGAAGATCGTCGCCAGCAGTTTGCTCAGGCCGTCGATGTCACCGGTCGCCGTTTTTTCCGCCACCGCTTTCTGGGCGGTGAATCCGAATCCGAAATCCAGCAGGATGCCGTAACCGAACAACGACCACAGCAGGGCCCAGAAACCGAACTCCGCGCCCGTGAACTGTTGGAACATCTGTCGGAACAACAGCAGCCCCAGCAACATGCGGGCGATCACCCCGATGTATCCGCTCGCCGTCGTGCTCCAGAATCGTTTTTGCCATTCAGCCATATTGGTATTTTCTAACCATTTCTTCCGAATCCCAGAACCTCCTGATAGATGCGGGTCGCGTCGGACGCGTGGGCCGTCCAGGTGAACCGGCCGGCCCAGATGATACCGTCGGCCTCCCTTTTCCGCCGTTCACCTTCGTCCATCATCGCCAGACGGGTCATGGCGGCGGCGATGGATTTTTCATCGAGTCCATCAAAAAGGATTCCGGCAGGTCCCGCCACTTCCGGCAGGCTGGTCGAGTCAGAACAGGCGATCCTCGTGCCACAGGCCTGGGCTTCCAGCAATGGAAGGCCGAAGCCCTCCATCAGCGAAGGAAAAACCAGCGCCTCCGCTGCGGCATACCACAGCGCGAGATCGTCGTTGTCCACGAAGCCCTCAAGCCGGATGCGGTCGCGGAACGGACTCGCCGCCACCGCCTGCTCGACTACTTCGGAGCCGTGCCAAGGAGCTCCCGGAAGAATCAACTGGCCGGTGAACGCGCCTGATTCCGCCAGGCGATTAAACGCGCGAATGAGTCTAACGTGATTTTTCGCAGGATGTTCGAGTCTCGCGACGTAGAGAAAAAACGGTAGCGACAGGTTCTTGCGCTGCCGGAATGCGGCGATCTCCTCCGCCGGCTGCGGGCGGAACATCTGGTGATCGATGCCGTTGGGAACCACCGTCACCCGCGATTCCGGAACCTTCATGAAATGGACCACATCCCTGCCAGTGGTCTCACTAACAGCGATTACCCGCCGGACCCTGCGCGCGATGGCGGGCACGATCACCCGCCCGAAGAAGCCGCGGGCGAAGTCGTATTTTTCCCTCAGGATGAAAGGCGCGCAGTCATGGATCGTCGCCACCTGCGGCACCCGGCAGCTCACCATCATCCGCCGGTAGCTGGGGATGTGCACGAGATCGATCCCCAGATTTTCCACCACGGCGTTGAGGCTCCACTGATGCCAGAACAGATTGGCAGCTCCTCCCGCCATGTTGGCCGGTATCGAAATCCAGCGATCATCCCGAAGCCAGGGAAAGAGGGAGCGGTCGGCATCCAGCCCCGCGACATGGAGATCCACTGAAGGCTGCCCGCGCACGATCGCCTCGCTCAGCGCGATGACATACCGGGCGACGCCGGAGCGTCCGCCCTGGATCATCCCCGCAGATAGCAGCACTTTCATGCGGGTGTCTCCCCTTTCCATTCGGATAGGACCTTGTCCAGCCGCAGCAGCGTCAGGATTTCCCGCACGCCGGGTCTGGCACCTGAGAGAAACATCTGCCCACCCCGGGCCGTCATGATTTTCCAAGTTCGGATCAATCCGCCGACCGCGCGGCTGTCCATGAAATCCACCTTCCGCAGGTCAATCACCAGCGACCGGATGTTGGATGATCCTTCAATCGTGGATTGGAGAACCGACATCATCTCGTCATGATAGAGCGCGTCAAGGGAGCGGTTGAAGGAAACCCAGACCACACCGTCATCGGCATATTTCCGCGAGCCGCCGCCGGCCTGTTGGAGCGCGGTTTTCTCCATCGCGGCGGCATCCGATTCAACCACGTCGAACAGGGAATCCATCCTCGCCGCCCGGATCGATGTTTTGAAGGCCTCCGACGGAGCGACGACCACTAACAGCTGATGGGAGGCGCGGCAGATGCGGGCCAGCGAGGCGAGACGCCCGAGGCCCGAGCTGTCGATAAAGGTCACTCGCGACGCATCCAGGAAAACCGCAGTTTCCACCCTATCAGGAAGGGGCGCGCCGGTGATCTGGCTGTTCTGCAAGTCACCGCTCCAGAAAATCCGGGTCACCTTGGTGTCACCGGATGTCGCCGCAGGGGCGTGTTCCGAGGCCAGTGACCCTAGACTGTCCCGCCGTCGCTGGGAAAGCGCCTGTTGGAAAGCAGCTTTTACCAGGAAGACAAAATCCTTGCGGTAGCGCGCCACCAACCGGCCCGGACTGCTGGACATCCGCCAGAACCACTCCATGCCGGTCTTCTGCATCCACCGCGGCGCGCGTTTCTGCTTGCCCGTGATGAAGTCCAGACTGGCCCCCACTCCGATGCTCAGCGGGATGCCGGTATCGCGGTGATGAGCAAAGATCCATCGTTCCTGTTTCGGACAACCAAGACACGCTAGCAGAAGCTTCGCCCCGCTCGCGCGCATCCGCTCGCAGAGGCCCTCGTTGTCCCACTCGATGACGGCACCCATGGGCGGAGATTCCATGCCCACCACGCGGAGCCCCGGGTATCGTTGTTCCACAATCACCTTCGCCTCCTCCAAGGTCGCCAGATCACTGCCGAAAAAATAGACGGCATGTCCTTCCTTGCCGCAGGTTTCCAACAGTTTTGGAACCATGTCGGAACCCGCCACCCGCTCGCGCAGGGGGTATCCGAACAGTCTTGATAGCCAGACCAGCGGCATGCCGTCGCAGACGACCCGATCTGCAAAGAATACGATTTTCCTCAAGTCCGGATCCTCGTAAGCCTGGGTGGTGAAATCAACGTTCGCTGTGACCACATAGCGGCATTCGCGCTGCTTCATCACGCTTGCGCAGTAGTCCAGCGTCTCATCGAGCGTGAGGTCATGGAACGGCAGCCCCAACAGGACCGTGATCGGTGGCTCGGGCGATAAAGTGTTCATGATTTCGGAAAGTTGAGTGAGTTGAGACGGTCTGCGAGGCGCATGCCAAGGGCACCCCAGGTGTAGATCTCCAGAATGCGGGCCCGCCCGGCAGCTCCCTGATTGCGCCGGAGTCCGGGATCTTTCGCATAGCGGATCATGGCATCCGCGAACGCCTGGGGCGCATCTGCTAGGAGCAGGTGTTCATTGTGGACGAGCTCAAGTCCTTGCGCGCCGAGAGTGGTGGAAACCACAGGATTCGCCATCGCCAGCCCCTCCGCGATCTTCAGGCGGGTGCCGCCGCCGATCCGCAGGGGAACAATCTGCATCCATGCTTTCTGATAGTATGGCCGCACGTCAGGCACCTCGCCGGCAAATTCGACGCTTGGCAATGCGGCGAATTTTCTTACCGCGTCCGTAGGATTTTTCCCAACAAGGATGACCTTGAATTCCGGACACTGCTTCAGGACCAACGGGTGGACCGCCTCGAAATACCAGCCGAGACCGTCGGTGTTAGGACTATAGTCCAGCGCGCCGCAGAACAGGGCGCTTGGCATTCCGGTAGGCTCCGCCGGCCAATCATCCGCGTTGAAAAATCCGACGTTCGCACCATTTGGAAGGACAAAGACACGCTCGCACGGACCGAGTTTGCTTTCGAGAAACGTCTTGTCGTCCGGACCACAGACCACCGTGAGCGCAAGCTCGCCGCGCACCTCGCGCTCCATGCGGGCGATTTTGGCGAGATTCTCACGCATCTTGAGTTTTTCAAACCATCCGGCTTTCACCGTATTGAGCACCTCCGTCTGGAACAGCCAGTCCACACGGCTGCGGTCCATCACCCGCGCCGGATGGCCGGGAAACACCGATTTCACGTAGGGCCACAGGACCAGATCGCAGAAGTTCACCACGTCATAGTCATGGCCTGCCGTGAAATTCCGGAATGACTCCAGCACCTTGTCAGACCACCAGTGCCTCACAGTGGCGGGGAGCGGGTTCCGGATTCGATCAGTTAGGAAAGGCGCCCATGGTGCGTTCTGGAACGGCTCGAAATGCACCCGGTGGCAGAATTTCTGAAAACGCTCCAGATGCGAGGCATCCTCCGGCTCCGAGGAAAGGCAGAACAGATCGACCTCAAAATGACCGCCGAGCTCCTCTGCCAGATGATAGACGCGTTGATAGGTCCCCCTCATCAGTGGATAGGGAACGTAGGGAAGGAAGATCAGCAGGCGCTTCATGATGTCATGCGTAGTGGCTCCACCATTTCGAATAGACGCCTTCCCAGGCCCGGACCTGCGAGGGATCTCCCGATGGCCGCGGCAGGAAACGTCCAGCAGCGGCTACTCCGCCAGGTGCGAGGTCCAACAGACATGGCAGCGCCCGCATCATGCCGGCGCGTGGATAATCGGTGACGGGGCGGATGAAGCCGCCCCGTTTGAGCCGGTCTCTCAGGGCCAGCAGCAGGTTTCTACCCGCCGGAGTGCCTTGAAGCAGGCGCGGCAATGTTAGGTAGTCTGCGAATCCGCCAAGCTTGCGTTCCAGACGTTTTTCCTCCGCCGCGAGATACACCCGGCCCCACGCATCGGTCAGCTTTCGCGCCTCGTCCTCCAGCTCGGCCCAAGACGGCCCTGCGGCAAAGGGCCGGAATTTAAAAGCCACTCCTTCGGCATGCCACTCCCTCAACCCGGAAAGTCCCTGAGGCAGGTCCGCCGCGGCCAACCGCCGACCGCGTTCCCGGCATGCGGAGGTGTATTGGCCGTTGAGACAGAGCCAGCCGTCTCCAAGAGCAAGCTTCAGCTTCGCATGATTCCGGATCACAAATTTCATCTCCCCCTCGCCGCCCATGCGGCAACGGGCGAAAAACATTCCGCTGCCCCGGTTCCATAGCAGCCGCGTCGCTTCCTCGGGCGCGATCCGGGAGAAATCCAGATTACCACGCAGTTTTTCCAGAAAGGCACCGTCTCCAGCGACGACGACGTGTCCCGCGACAAGATCCGCGAACATCATGGAAAGGCTCGGATCGCCGATAGAATCCTCCCGCAGGCATTTGATCTCGACGTCGATCCCCAAATGGGCGCTCTCCACCCTCTCGATCTCCCGACACCACGAGTCCAGATCCCGGTCTCCAGGCGCATCGTCGAACAGGAAATAATCCAGATCATTGGAAAAACCCACCCCGTCCTCTCCCTCCATCACGCCTCCCTCACCCCGGCCGTAGCCACCGCCCAAAATCAGCGCACCGCGCAATCCGAGTCGCTCAAACGATTCTCCTACCCTAGCGAAATGGACTTCCAAGCGACGCTCCAACTCGGGATGTTCGCCCTCGAAATAACGTCCTGACATGGTCGTGGTCTCGCTTATTTTTCGGGTTCAATTTCGAAAAGACGGTGGACCTGCATCAGTTCCAGGATCGTCAGTACCTTCGAACCAACGCCAATCAGCCTAACCGGCCTCCGCTCTTCTGGTAGATTGTTGTGGGTATGAAGCAGCGCTCCGACTCCCGAACTGTCGATGAAGTCCAACAGAGTGCAATCCACCACGACGCGGCCCGAAGAAGCGGAAATCGCCTGAACGGCTGCCCCTCGGAACTCGATGGCGTTCGCCTGATCCAGACTGTCCTCCGTCAGCACAAGCACCGCTGTGCCGTCACTTTCCACCGTTGATTTAACAATCATTTCCTTTGGTAAGATAAACTTTCAATAAATCTGCATTGTTTGCTTTGCTTCGACAATCAAATAGTTCATGAACCTAAAGAAAATGAAAACAGACCCAGCGGCATACTGGAGCCAAGTCAACCGGGAGGGCAATATCGAGCGCTGGAGCAGGAACGCCCGCAGGAAAATGCGGATCTGGAAGCTCACCATTCTCCTCGCGAGAGCGCTCAAGCGTGGCCTCGACATCATCGGATCCATCGGCGCACTCATCGCGTTTTCTCCCATTTTCCTCGCGACGATGGCTCTGATCAAGCTGGAGGACCGTGGGCCGGTCTTCTTCTGTCAGAAGCGGGTCGGCGCCGGCGGACGGCTTTTCGGCATGTGGAAATTCCGCTCGATGGTCGTCAATGCGGACCAGATCAAGGACAAGCTCCTCGAGCAGAACCAGCACGGCCAATCTGGAGTGACCTTCAAGATGAAGAACGATCCGCGGGTGACCAAAGTCGGGAAATGGATCCGCAAGCTGTCCATCGACGAGTTCCCGCAATTTTATAACGTCCTGCGCGGTGACATGTCGCTCGTGGGTCCGCGGCCGCCGCTTCCCAGGGAGGTCGCCACTTACAAAGCCTCCCATCTCCGGCGCCTGCGGGTGAAACCAGGGATCACCTGTTTGTGGCAGATCGGCGGCAGATCGGAAATCGACTTCGACGGCCAAGTGCGACTCGACCTCCAATACATCCGCTCGTCCAGCGCCTTTTTCGACATCGCCATTCTGCTCAAGACCCTGCCTGCGGTACTTTTTGGCAAAGGAGCCTACTGATGACCTGCCATGAACCCTGAAACCCTTGATCTCGTTCTGCCCGACTGGGGCGGCCTCGACACCGTCCGCCGCTCGCCGCTGCCGTTCGCCCTTTGGGTCGTCGGTGACCAATGCCTTCTCCACCATTGGCTCGATCACGCGGTCAATCAGGGAATAACAAGCGTCAGAGTTTTCGCGGCGGACCGCCCTGCGGAAGTCCGCCGGGTGCTCGGCGAATCCACTCTCTGGCCCTTGAAAATCGATTTCAGTTCGATCGCAAGCACCGCCGATGCCCCCTCGTCCGCCATCCCAGCGGATTGGCTGCCAGGAGATGCCGCGCCGCCCGCTCCTGCCAACGGTTGGGAACTCATCGAACGAATCGCCCGTTTGGAAAAAGCCTGGCTCGACCGCATGGCGGATGAACCGGACTACCACCTCCTGAGCATCGGATTTTCATGCCGTATCCACCCGGAAGCAGTCCTAACGCCTCCCTATTTCATCGGTGATCACGTCTTCATCGGCCCCGGCTGTGAGATCGGCCCCTACGCCGTTGTTAGCCAGGGATCGGTCGTTTCCGGAGCCAACCGGGTGGTGAATTCCCATCTATCCGCACACTCCTACCTCGGACCGGTCACCGCATTGGAGAACTGCCGCCTCGAAAGCGGGATCCTGTTGAATTACAAAAACAGGGCGCGCATCGACGATATCGAACCGCATCTGGTGTCCGCGCTTGACCACAACGGGCCATCGGTTCCGCTCAAGGACCGGCTGCAGGCGCTGTTGCTCTATCTAAAATTCCGCAGCAGCGCTACTCCGGGCCAGGACTTCGTCACTTTCGACGGCCGCACGCTGCCAGGCAGTCCTGAAGCAGGTCTCTCCAGCCGCTGCTCCTGGCTGCCTCTCGTCTGGCGGGGGGAAATGCCGCTTTACGGCGTGATCCCCAGATCAAGGAAGCAGTTGGAATCCCTCGCTCCAGACTGGCAGAACATCATCCGCCACGCCCCGATCGGAGTCTTTTCCTATGCCGACAGCCAGGGCTGCCACTCGCCCGAAAATCCAGAGGAAGCCCTCCACGCGGTCTATCAGGCATCGCTGCCACCCGGAGCCCTGGCATCATCGATTACGGATTACATCAGGAAACTCACTGCCGCCGATCTGACCAGCCATTCCCATCCATGAACGCGCAAGACTTGCTAGATCCGCCGACCGGAGTCGTCCGATACACGATTCCGGCGGACCCGGCTTTGGTCGCGCCCTTGCGCAAGCGTTTCATGGATTCGATCTCTAACGGTGATCTCGCATCAAGCGAGCTCACCCAATGGCAACTCGTGTTCAGCGAGCTTCTCTTCAACGCGATCTCGCACGGTGCGGCTGGCAGTTCGTCCCAATCCGTGCAGATCGAGTGGAGCATCACACGAAACTCGATCGTCATCGCCGCCAGAGACCCCGGAGCGGGTCCTTCCGACGCCATGCTGGCGTCACCGAGACTGCCGGAGGACCCCACCGCCGAATCCGGACGAGGACTCTTCATCCTCTCCAATTTCGCCGACCAGCTCAACCACTGGCGGGGTCCGACGGGATTCTGCCTGGAACTCGTGAAGTTCTATCCGAGCGATGGACTTCCACTACCAGGGAACCCGGAGATCGACAGCGTGCTGGACGAACTCTCATCCTGCTATGAAAGCCTCTCCGCGTTCCGGCGGCTCACCGAGAGCCTGATAGAGAGCAGCAACCTGTGCGATTTCATCGGCAGCTCGCTCGATGAATTTCTGCAACTCCACCCGATGGACCGCATTTTTTTCCAAGGCGCGCCCACCATCCCGAAGACGGTCCGGAACCTTCTTGCCGAGGCTGCGTGGTTTCTGGATCCCGACGACGCCGATCACACGCTGAAAAGCTTCGGCAGCCTCACCCGCGAAACCGTCTGGGAAAATTACGAGGACATCGAGCGGCAGAAACTACACTTCACCACCCGCCGGAACATCGGCGCGGGATGCGTTTTCCCCATCGTCACCGGTGACATCCATTTCGGCGCACTCGTCGTCCTGCACAAAACCAGCAAAACCGGTACCCGCGCTCGCTCGTTAGGCACCCTGCGGACCCTTGCCGACCTCTGCGGCATCGCCTGCGCGAACACCCACCTGACCACCATCCGCGACGAATCACAGAAGGATCTGCGCGAACTCGAAATCGCAGTAGGCATCCAGAGGGCGTTGCTGCCCATCATCCCGCCCCCGCTCTCGGAACACTGGCAAGCGACGATCCATCAGGAAAGCTCGCTCACCATCGCCGGCGACTACGCCATCGCCAAGACGGATGCCGCAGGCAACCTCGTCGTCGCGATGATCGACGTGATGGGCAAAGGGGTTTCCGCCGCGCTGCTGGCCAGCATTTTCAGAACCGCGTTTGATCTATCACTCCACATCACCACGAGCGAGGGCATTCTGGCGACCATCAACCGCAGCCTTTGCGACCAACTGGGCGAGCTTACGATGTTCATCACCTGCGCCATCGCCAGGGTTTCCGCAGACGGCAGGTCGCTCGATCATTCCAGCGCCGGCCACTGCCCGACATTTTTCTATCATCCGGATGGCAGCCGCACCTTCCTCCAGCCCTCCGGCCCGCCGCTGGGCATCATCCCGGAAGTCACCTACAGCGGGGACAAGGTCGCACTTGCGGGCGGTGAACGCCTCGTTTTCATCACGGACGGCTGCTACGAATGGGACCGGACCGACGAGGATTTCGGCTGGCAAAAATTTGTAGAACACGTGGACCAGCACCGCGACTCGCCGCCGGACCAGCTTTGGGCGGCCCTTCGTGACCGCATTCACATTCAGGAAGGCTCGAATCTCGAGGACGACTGCACCTTGCTAACACTGGACATCAACAAATGAAACGGATTCTCGTCGCAGAAGATGACCTCGTCATCTCAAAACTCTATCAACTACATTTCCACCGGAACCGCTTCCACGGCAGCTTCTTCACCACCGGTGCCGGGGTGATCCAGAGCGCCAAACACGAGCGACCGGATCTGGTGATCCTCGATTTCGAACTGCCCGATCTGTGCGGCCCCGAAGTCATGAGCGAGCTCCATCAGATCCCCGGCTGCGAGAACGTCCCTGTCATCTTCGTCACCGGCCGCGCCACTCCGGAGGTGGTCGAAAACCTCCGCAAGGCTGGTGCCAGCGAGGTGTTCGGCAAACCCTTCTCCCCTCTCCTGCTCATCCATCTCATCACCAAACTCACCAGCACGTCCGGCGAATGAAGGCCCGCATCGACATCTTCATCTTCGCCGACGCCCTCGGTTGGGCCATCGCGTCCCGCAGGAAATTCGCCGAAGAACTGCTGCCGGTGCGCAACCGCTGCGAGACACTGCTAGGGTATTCATCCACCTGTGACCCCACCATCCTCACCGGTGCCATCCCCAGCGATCACGGGCACTTCTCCTTCTTCGTCAAAGCTCCGGGGGAATCACCTTTCAAACCGCTCCGCCATCTCGGTTTCCTGCCGGAAATCCTCGCGGGCCACCATCGCATCCGCAATAAGGTTTCGAAGTTCATCGCCCGCCACCAGGGCTATACCGGCTATTTCCAGCTCTACAGCGTGCCGTTTTCAAAGCTGCCCTACCTCGACTACACCGAGAAGAGGGACATTTACGAACCCGGCGGCATCAGCGGCGGACAGACGACCATTTTCCAGCATTGGCAGAAATCCGGCAAACCCTGGGTGCGCTCCGATTGGCGGCTAACCGATCCGGAAAACATCGCACACGCCCGCAGCGAAATCGAGAAGGGCCGGGTCGAGCTGATCTATCTGTTCACGGCGCGGCTCGACGCGGTCATGCACAAATACGGAGTCGATCACCCGGAGGTGGATGCCGCGTTCGATCAATTCGCCACCAACCTCCGCTCGCTGGCCGACCTTGCCTCCCGTCACTACCGCGACGTGCGCATCCATCTTTTCAGCGACCACGGCATGGCCGATGTCCATGTCTGCTCGGACCTCCTGCCGCGCTGGGAGAAACTGGGATTCAAATACGGGCGAGACTACATCGCCGTCTGGGACTCGACCATGGCGCGCTTCTGGTTTTCCAACGGAGCCACCCGCCAGGCTGCAACCGCGTGGCTCCGCGAGCAGCCGGATGGAGAGATCCTGAGCGACGAACGCCTTGCCGGCTACGGCTGCCTGTTTCCTGATAGGAAATATGGCGAGCTTTTCTATCTACTTCCATCAGGTTCGCTGTTCGTCCCGTCGTTCCTGAATCAGCGCAAGGTCACCGCCATGCATGGCTACGCGCCCGAACACGCGGATAGCGCCGCCGCGTGGCTTTCCAACGCCGACACCCTGCCTGTCACCGCACTTCCCGGCATTTTCCCGGTCATGAAAGCCGCCGCCCTCGCATGAACCGCATCCTCCACATTCCGCGACGCTTCGCCATTGATGAATGGGGTGGCACCGAGAGCGTCATCTACAATCTTTGCAAACAGCAGAAGTCGCTCGGCTTCCAACCGGAAATCCACACCTCACGCGCCCTCGCCCCCACCGCCTCCGAAGTCTGGCGGGACATCCCGATCCGGCGCTACCGCTACTGCTATCCGTTTCTCGGATTATCCAAGGCGGACAACCACACCCTCGACAAAAAGGGCGGAAACCTGCTCTCGCTCGACCTTTTTTTCCATCTCCTCGCCGCACGGAACGTCCGGATCTATCATGCCCACGTCCTCAAGCGCATGGGCGGCGCGGTGC
Source organism: Verrucomicrobiales bacterium (assembly GCA_038204755.1). Lineage (GTDB taxonomy): Bacteria > Verrucomicrobiota > Verrucomicrobiia > Verrucomicrobiales > Akkermansiaceae > Luteolibacter. Next base: position 16,384 of record JBBRCO010000024.1, on the reverse strand, counting down.
TCACCGCCGCGCGACTCAGGAAAAAACCATTCGTCGCCACACTTCATGGTAATGTTTTCGATGTCCCGCCGGTGGAAGCGGCATCCATCGTCGAGGCCCAGCAGGGTCACTTCGAGTGGGGAAAACCCTTCGGGGCCCTCTTCCGCTCGCGCCACCTGCTCAACGACGCGGACGCGGTGCTGTGCGTCGGATTCTCCGAGTATGAAAAGGCCAAGGCCGCACTCGATCACGACCGCGTACATCACCTGCCTAACGGGGTAACGCCGGAATCGTTTGCGAATGGCGACCGCGCCGGAGCACGCAAATCTCTCGGCTGGCCGGACGACGCGATCGCATTCGGCTGCCTCAGCCGCATCGATCCCCAGAAGAACCAGCTCCTGCTCGTGGAATCATTCGCCGCGCTTGTCGCCGCGCAGCCCGACCGTCCGTTCCGTCTTCTGCTCGGCGGGCCGGTCACCGCGCCGGCCTATCATGAGGAAATCCTTTCCCTCATCCGCTCGCGCGGCCTTGAAAACCATGTCACCCTCCATCCCGCCGTTGTTTCGGAGTCCGTGCTTCATCGCGACCTCCTAACGGCATTGGACGCGTTTGTCCTGCCCTCGCGGCACGAACCATTCGGCATTGTCATTCTCGAAGCCTGGGCAGCGGGCCTGCCCGTCATCGCCTCGCATGTGGGAGGGCTCCAAAAACTCGTCGCCCATGGCGAGGACGGACTTCATTTCCCATCAGGAGACGCCAAAGCTCTGGCTAATGCCCTCGCCCTTCTAGCCGACAACCCGGAAATGCGGCGCTCCCTCGCTGCTGCTGGTTTCGAAAAAATGACCCACCACTACACCTGGAAAGCCGTCAACGCCCGGCTGGAGGAGATCTATCAATCTTGCGAAGCACGCCACCGACCATGAATCCACTTCCCGATGCCGTTTCCATCGTCATGCGCAGTTTCAACGAGGCTTGGGCCATCGGGGAAACGATCAAGCAAATATTCGCACAGGATTTTGAGGGGAAAATCGAACTCATCGTAATCGACTCCGGCTCCAGCGACGGCTCGATTGAACTCATTAGAAAGGCGAACATCGCAAAGCTCATCCAAATCCCATTAGGGACTTATGTTCCGGGCGTCGTGCTCAACCAAGGTGCGCGCGAAGCATCGCACGACTGGATCGTCTATCTAAACGCAGATGCCACTCCGGTGGGAAGAGACTGGCTCACCAATCTGCTGGAACCCTGCGTGGGAAATCCCGAATTCGGTGCCGCTTTTTCCCGCCAAATTCCGCGTCCTGATTGCAAGGCGGTGTTCGCCCATGACTACGACCGCTGTTTCGGTCCGGACCGGGAATCAAAGGACTGGGAGCACTTTTTCAGCATGGTCAGCTCCGTCACCCACCGCTCCGTGCTCGACAGGGTTCCCATCCGCGAGGACCTCCAGTATGCCGAAGACGACGAGTGGACGCGCCGCATCACCGCGGAAGGATTGCAAGTCATCTACGTGCTCGGTTCCGTGGTGATGCATTCCCACAACTACACATTGAGCCAATCCTACAAACGCGCGTTCGGGGATGCCAAGGCGATGGCGGCCACCTCGGAAACACTTCCGCGCAATGTGAACTATCACTACTTCGTGGCTCTCGGGCTGATCAAGGATGTGATCCGGGATTCCAAGTGGTGCCTGAAAAACCACCACGCCCTCGGCATTCCGCACGCCGCCGCCGTCCGGCTCTATCAGCGTATTGGCCGGCGTGATGGACATCACGCCGGATGGAAGTTCTACCAGCGCGGAGAAAACAACCCAGCTCCATGAAAATCCTCGCCATTACCAATCTCTATCCGCCCCACGAGATCGGCGGCTATGAAATCCGCTGCCGCGACATCATGGAGCGCCTCGCCAAACGCGGCCATACCGTGCGCATCCTCACCTCGAACCACCACATCGACGGCAGGACGGATATTCCACAACCGCACGTCGCCCGGCGCCTGCGAGTCCACGGGTTCTACGGACATCCCTGGCTTCCCATCCATCAGGTGCACGCGCTTGAAGCCCACAACCACCGCACGCTCCAGGACGAGATCGACAAGTTTAAACCAAATCTCGTCCACGTCTGGAACCTTGGCGGGATTTCCAAATCCATCCTCCACCGGCTGGAACGCTCATCCATTCCGCTGGTCTATGACATTTCGGATCACTGGATCGCCCGCAGTATCAATGGCGACGTCTGGCTGTCCTGGTGGAACTCGCCGAAATCCGCCCCCATCGCCTTTCTCCGCCAGTTTCTAACCATCAGCGGCATCCGGAAGCGGCTGGACCGGTCAACCCCCACGCTTTCCGCGAAAAAGCTGCGTTTCAGGAACACCTATTTCTGCAGCGCGTTCATGCGTGATCACACTGCGGCGAAAGGTTGGCCGGTCGGTCACGCGTCCATCATCCATTGCGGTATTGAAACGTCCGCGTTTTCAGTCAAGACGGACCACACGCGTTTCGAAAAACTCCTCTGGGTGGGCCGCCTGTCCGGCGACAAGGATCCCCTCACCGCAGTCAGGGCATTGGCGGCGGCGCACCGTTCCGGCCTTGCGGATCTAACACTTGACCTTTACGGACACGGCGATCCCGCCTGCGTCTCTGAGATTGATCGTGAGATCGAATCGCTCGGACTCACCAACCACGTCCGGCGGAAACTTGCTCCGACGGCGGAGATGCGCCTGCTTTACTCGCAGTATGACGCGCTGCTTTTCACCTCCAACTGGGGAGAACCCTTCGCACTCACTCCGCTGGAGGCCATGGCGTCCGGTCTCCCGGTGATCACCTCGCTCGACGGCGGTCAGCCGGAACTGGCGCGGGATGGTGTCAACTGTCTCATCGCAGCGGCGGCACAGCCGGAGCTCTACGCCTCACGGATGGCGGAACTCGCCGCATCACCGGAGTTGAGAAGGAAAATTTCAGCTAACGGTCTAGAGGAAGTGAGGGCACGCTTCGACCTCGATCCGATCACCCGCCAGGTCGAGGACTTCCTCAAATCCGCCCTCAAGTCATGAGCATTCTTTTCTATGACGACAGCCCGGTTTTCGGCGGACACGAGGTGATGAGCCTGTTGGGAATCGAGGCGGTCCTGTGCGCCTCGCCCGTTTCTGTCAGAGTCATCTCATCGTCGGCTAACGAAAAGCTCCGCACGAAAATCGCGGAGCTTGCCTGTGTTCACGCGCACTTGACTCTGGAAACAGTGAACTACCATTCGTCCAGACTCGAAGCCCTCCGCAACCGGCTCAAGCCCTCGCGTTGCAAGGCGCTTGCTGCGCGGTTCCACGAGCTCGATCCGTCACTGGTGGTCGCGATCCAAGGCAATATCGAACATTCCTCCCTCGCCCTGCTGGCAGCACGCCGCGCAGGGATTCCCTCTACCAGCTATATTCCGGTCCCCCATTCGAATGCAGAAATGGGTGCCCGCTTCGGCAGCATGCGGGACCTTTTTTGTTCCTATCTGTTTGGAGTTCCTGACTCGTTCATCACCATCACGGACGAAATGGCCCGGCTGCTGAAAAAGCAGGGAGCAGTCGCACCGGTCCACATGGTTTACAACGGCGTCGATACCTCGCGTTTCCAAGCCAGCGACCCGCTAGCCGCTCGTGGGAAACTCGCATTGCCCCAGGACAAAACCCTTGTCGGAATGATCGGCCGGATCGAGTTCCGCCAGAAACAGCAGCATCTCCTCGTTCAGGCGGTGGCGGAGGATCCCATGCTCGCCGGGACATGCCACTTGGTCTTCGCCGGCGAGGGGCCGGACTCGGAAGAACTGAAATCGATGATCGGGCGGCATCATCTCTCAGGAACCGTCCTGCCGTGGTCGGACCCGGCGATTCTATACACTGCATTAGACGCGCTGGTGATTCCCTCGCGCTACGAGGGACTGCCGCTCGTGATGCTTGAGGCGCTTTCGTGTGGCACCACCGTGCTTGGCAGCGACCGCGATGGCATGAAGGATCTGCTGCCTCCCGAATGGCGCTTCGCCCCGAACGACCCCGCCGCGATTTCGAATGCCCTATCGAGTTTTATCGCCTGCGGCAAGCCGGATCCGCAAGCCGCACTCGTGGCCAAAGTCCGGGATTCCATGTCGCTGGAATCGTTCCGCAAATCCTTCTCGGACACCGTTCTCAAACTCGCAGGAGCCCCCCATTCACACTTGCAATAGGAACCGGGCAAACCTAATACTTAATTTATCCAAAATAAGAGCCATCATACTCCGTTTGATTCTCCTTCGGGATTGAATCTTCCGTTCGGCGAATTTCCCTCGCCGAACCCGGATACCGCGTCTCCGGCAGCCAAGCCGAAATTCGGATTTCCGCTGCCTTTCGATCCCGTTCGCCTGCTCGGTGGCGTGCTTTCGCGATGGCCGTGGATCATCATCGGAATGCTGATCTTCGGTGCTCTTGGAACCGTTGCGGGTTTTACACTGACAAGGCCGTCCTTCGCCATCTCCGCATCACTCATCAAGCGCAGGGTCCCGCAGACGGTGCAGGCATCGGAAACCGGGCAGGCCTACCGTCCGGTGGATCTCAACGACGCCACCCTGCTGGCCACCCTGCTGGCATCCGAACCTCTCGACCAAGCACTCGCACGCGCGAAAAACAACCTTGATTCCAACAGCGTCCGGGCACTGACGGAAGCGGAGCAGCTCGAAGGCACTGACATTTTCTACATCACCTATCACTCACCTATCAGCCCGGACGACGCCATCGCCTTCGCCACTATCTGGGCGGAGGAGATCAACAGCTACACCCAGCGGCTCCAACAGACCGAAGCGCGCGAGGTCCGCACGATCCTCCAGACCGAGGTCAACGAGCTCGAAAGGCAGATCGAGGCGACGAACCGGGAGATCCTGGAATTTTCCAAGGAAAAGGGTTACCTCGGCGGCGACAGCCAGGTGACCTCCGCGCTGGGGCAGCTCTCGCAGATCGACATGCAGTTGGAAACAGCCCGCACCGCGGCCTCGTCGAAGGAACAGCAGTTGCAAAACTTCAACGAACAGATCCAACGCCAGAGCCCGATCGAGCTCCAGCTCAAGACCTCGAAGGAAGAGCTGGCAAACCTCCGGGCCTCTTATACGGATGCGAACCCGCTGGTGCAGACGAAGCTACAGAGCATCGAGTATCTCAACGGTGAGATTGCCAAACTCGGCGAGAACAAGGGCAACCACGACCTTGAGTCCTATACTGGAACCCCTCTCGGCAACCAGCTCTATCTATCCATCATCAGTCTGCGCAACGAATACGTGGCAGCCACCAGCCAGATCAAATCGCTCGAAGAAGCACAGCGTCTTGCCGCCGACCGGCTCAGGGAATTTCCCGGCATCATCAGCACCTATGACGCCCTGAAGAACAGGCGTAACACCATTTCCGAAGGGCTCTCGCTGATGAGCAACCGGCTCAAGGAAGCCGAGATTTTCACTTCAGGCGCGCCCGGTTACTGGCAGGTTTTCCAAGCGCCGGATCCGCGCCGGATCGTCCCCTCCTCCATGCTCAAAAAGCCAGCGATCATGGGCATCGCGGGCGGCATCTTCGGCGGCACATTGGCGGCCATGCTCACACTTTTGCTCACCCACCGCTCGTCGAGGCGGTCGGTGCTGGAATGCTGCTCCGCAGCCAACGCCCCGCTGGTCGCCAACATCCGCATTTCCTCCGACAAGGAGTCACACGGCGCGGTGGAACACCTCTGGGTCACCTATCTCGCCAGACGCCTGAACAATTCCATCCATCTGATGCTCTGGACCCAGGCGATCAATCCGGAGGAGGAGCGGCGGTTCTGGCTGCTGCTGGCAGATGCCGCTAGGAAAGATACGGGAAAACCGATCCGAGTGCTGGATCTCACACCGGATCCGCTGTGGGAGGAACACCCCCGCCCTGATTCCATGGACTGGTTCACCTGCCCGTTCTCGCCTTCCTATCCGGTCCAGCTTTCCACCCGCAACTACGCGGCGACGCTGGTCCGCGCCGCCTCGTTTCCTCATGGTGATGCCCGCGAACTCCTTCCTCAGATCGATCACTGGGTCTCGCTGGTCTCCGGTAACAGGGAGTCTCTCCGCCGGACCAGAAAACTTCAATCCATCACCGATGCCTACCTGCCTCCTTGTGACGGCACCATCGCGCTAACGGAGCGCCCCGTCGGATCGATCCGCCAGGCGGCCGAGCTGCTATCCGGATTCCTTGCCAAACGATTCTCCTGAAACTTTTGACCGACATGAAAAGCTGTCTATCAACACTTCTTCTCAACGTCTCGGGCATTGCCATCCTATCCGCCCAGCCGCCCTCCACGCCGGTTCCTGGAAACCAGCCTGCACCATCGCCCACGTCATGGCGTACCCGCTTCGAACTCGGCCCCGGAGATGTGATCAATTTTTCGCTTTATGGCCGGCCGGAGCTCGACCGCCCCGGCTTCCGCATCGCTCCCGATGGCTCCATCAGCTATCTGGGAGCTCAGAACATCAAAGTCGCCGGGTTGACCTTGGACGAAGCACGGCTCGCCATTGAGAAGGGCCTCTCCGCCACCTACCGCTCGCCGCGCGTCATCATCACTCCGCAGGAAGTCGGATCAAAACGCTACACGATCCTCGGCAAGGTCGTGAACCGCGGCGTGGTGACCTTGGAACGACCGATCACGCTGGTGGAGGCCATCGCCAACGCAGGCGGCATCGAAACCGGACTGTTTGAAAAAAACACCATCGAGCTCGCAGATCTCGACCGCTCCTTCATCTCACGCAACGGCCAGCGGCTGGCGGTGGATTTCCGCCGCCTGCTCCACGATGGTGAAATGAGCCGCAACATCGAGGTCGAGCCGAATGATTTCATCTACATCGCCTCCAACATCAGCAACGACTACTACGTGCTCGGCGCGGTGAACACTCCCGGCGTCCAAGGTCTCACGCCGGATGCCAGCGTCGTTTCCGCGATCTCGCGCCGCTCCGGACTAACTGAACGCGCCTGGCAGGACAAGGTGCTCGTCATCCGCGGAAGTTTCGATAAACCGCAGACATTTGTGGTGAACGTGAAGAACATCCTCGCGGCCAAGGAAAACGACTTCAAGCTCCAGCCCAAGGACATCGTTTATGTAGCGGACAGACCCTGGGTGCTGGCGGAAGACATCCTCAAGACGGCGCTCTCCGCCTTCGTCACCAGCGCCACCTCCAGTTGGATCAACCTGAACGTCGATCCCGTCCTCAAACCGTAATGATCCTCCATTCCCTTCCGCTGCGCTGCCTGGTCACGCTCGTTCTGATAGCCGCCACCGCCTGTCAGCAGAGCATTCCCAAATCCGAATTCGACGCGCGCAAGGGCAATCAGACAGTTAGAAACCTCAACTTCACCAATGTCAGCATCAAGCGCCCGCTCGACCGCAAGCTGCTGGTCCCGCCGACGGATCCCTATATCCTCGGACCTGGCGACGTGGTGGAAATCGAAATCGCGGAAATCAAGGGAACCCTCTCCCGCACCTTCGTAATGCCGGACGGCATGGTTTACTACAACCTCGCCGGCGGAGTCCACGCTGAAGGACTCACCCAGCCGGAATTCGCCAAAAAACTCACGGAAGCACTCAAGCGCGACTACACCAATCCACTCGTCAACGTCAGTATCGTGGAAGTCCGCTCACGCCGTTACTGGATCCTCGGCCGCGTTTTCAAACCGGGTATTTTCCCGCTCCGCCAGCCCACCACCCTGTTGGAGGCCATTTCACAATCCGGCGGACTTTTCACCTCCAGCTTCTCGGGCACCACCGAGGAACTCGCCGATCTCTCCAACAGCATCGTCATCCGCAACGGGGACATCCTGCCGGTCAATTTCGAGAAACTCATCAAGTCCGGCGACACCTCGCAGAACGTCTATCTGCAACATAACGATTTCATCTATCTACCATCGTCCACCTCGTCCACCGTGCTCCTGCTAGGAGCGGTCACCGCCCCGCAGGCGATCGGCTACAAGGACTCGTTGACGCTGGTGGACTGCATCGCCCAAGGCAAGGGACCGGCCAAGGACGCCTACCTTGACGAGGTCGTGATCGTTCGTGGCACCCTGGACAAGCCGAGCGCCGCGACGGTCAATCTCAAGGCCATCCTAACGGGCAGGGAAACCAACGTCCTGCTGCAACCGGGAGACATTGTCTGGATTCCAAGGCGTCCGCTGGGCTTGCTGGAATCCACGGTGCAGCTCGTCTTCAAGGATGCCGCGCGGAGCATCTCCGCGAGCGAGGGGGCGAACCTCGTCGGCAGCAAGGTCAATCCCGTGGTCACCATTCCCATCAGTCAGCAATGAGCGGGCTCAGCCCTGCAGACGCCGCGCTGCCTTGGCTTGGCGCCGCCACCATTCGGCGCGGGAGAGCACGGCGCAGAGCATGATCCAGGTGGTCAGGTTTTTCGTCTGGGTCAGCACGCGCTCCACCTGGCCGTGGAAATAACCGATCGCCAGCGAGATGGTGACCGCATAGAAAAACAGCCCAAGGGATGATTTCCAGAACTCCACCGTCGCCCTCGTCCCATGCCACAAGGTGACGGCGGCAAATAACAGAAACGCGATCAACCCCAGCGTTCCATTTTCCGCCAGGATGAGCCAGTAGAGACTTTCCGTCAACGGATTGGCCCGGAACATTTCCGGATAGATCGTGCGCCCGCGGTCCGCCTCCCAGTTTTCGAGCACTTTCGAGTATTTCAGTCCATCCGGGCGGCTGTTCGCCAGGCCGTAGTTGTTCCAGCCGATGCCGACCAGCGGGTGATCATCGTGCATGGCGGCGGCCTGCTGGTTCAGGGCATAGCGCAGGTCGTTTTTCGGTGAGTCATCCTCGCCCATCCGGTTCATGAACGTATCGGCCGCCTTGGCCATCACCACCACCCCGCCCACGGCCATCAGGGCAGCGAGCACCGTCCGCCGGAAAGTGATTCCCTGGAGAAACGCTCCCGCCATGACGAGTGCCGTCCCCACGGCGAATGCGGCGAGCGACGCCCGGGAAACCGATAGCACCACCACGATGCCTGCGGACGCGAAGGCGGCGAAGAATAACAACACGTCGCGGGGCTTGGTCTCCTTGGAAATCGCCAGCGCCAAAATCGGGAACGCCACCGTGTAGGACCACATCGCCATCGGATTTTGATGCTCGAACCAACCCATCACGCGGAATCCGCCCCTCACATATCGTCCCCATAAGCAGATGATCACCTGCAGGATCAACGCGATGGCGAATCCCCTCATCATCGCCTTCACATCCCGCTCGTCGTTCAACGCGGCGAACACCCCCACCAGGATGAACGCCATTTTTGCATACTTCAACGCAGGCATCAGCGCATACGTCGGATTCATCGCACCCCACACTGACAGCGAGCCAATGAGCACCCACAGCGCCCATGCCCACAGTCCGGGTGGGAAAAACGAAAAATCGCGCCGCTTTTCCAGCAACGCGGCAAGTGCCAGTCCCATCGCGATCGCTTCGAGCAAATTGAACTGAAAACCCCTAACGTGACCCCGGTAGGTCTCGATCGAGTAAAGCATGAGCGTGAAATCCGACGGCGGCCTCACCAGCCACCAGGCCATGAAACCCAAAGTCACCCGTTTCGCCACATCCCGGCCCTTCAAATAGAAACCGAGCATCGGCCCGATTCCAAAATACCCGATGCCGATCACCAGCACCTTGAGCAGCGTCTTAAAGATATCCATGCGGGTCCTAGCAAACTTCAGCAGCATCTCCACACCCTGGCGAGTCGATTCCGCAAAAATCCCCGATCCGCACCGCCGTTCCCGCCCGCCTCCCGATGGACGGACAGTCCCTCACGCCATCGCGTAGGAAACTTAATCTGAATTGACAATCAAGATTCAGGGCCGCTTGATACCAAGTGAAAAAAGCAGTTCGACCACGATGGCAAAAGATATGGATTTTTCTCCCCCCAGAGTGACTCCAACCGCTGCCGCAATAAATGGACTATCCAGTATTCCTGACCGCGCTCTTCCTGTTCACCGCAGGAGTGGGCAGCCTCTTCCTATTCCGGGAGGACAGGGAGTTGTCCCGCTGGCCCATGCTCGCCTTCTCACTCGGGGCGTTGAGCTTGAAGGTCTGGTATGGGATCATTCTGTTTGCCCTGAAACAGGGCCAAGGGGACGGACTGGTCACAACGATTCTCGACGCGATCTTTGCGGCATCCCTTCTGGGGTTCTGCCTCTCACCGTTGGTTGACGGTAAAAAAAGGGCGGTTTTCACCCTGAAATGGGCGGCCATCGTGTTGTTATTCGCGTTCATCATGATCGCATCACTCGGTGCCCTGCCAGTTAGCGCCCATGTCATTCCCATCCTTCTGGTGGCATTCGCGGCAGGCTGGATGACGTCTCGATTCGGAAAATCACCAGGCACCCCCGCGAAGATCCGCCACTCGTGGGTTTCCGCCCTGCTCATGACGATCATCGTGGCCGTCTGCCTGCTGCTGCCGGACGCCACCGAGATTTCATACGATGTCAGGGGCCAGGGATACACCGGCGGACGGATTCTGCACTTGTCCGCTCTGGCGGCAGGCACCATGGCCAGCATCGCATTCTGTGTGATGCTGTGGGCGAATATCTACCAGAAACAACGCAGCCAGCTCTCTACCGACCTTATCCGCCGGCGCAGACTGGCCACCAATCTCATCCTGGCGGCCGGAATCTTCACTACAGCCAATGGGGCCTGGCTGGCTCACTGGCTTGGGAGTCAGGCGCAGAAGGAACAAACCTCCATCCTCCTCAGCGCACTGCATCTGGGAGCCGGAGGGTTCGACGCCGCCCAGATCCAGCAGATCGCCGGTTCGCAAAATGACCTGTCCGGCAAGGCTTACGCCCAACTCCACTCTAAAATGGAAAACATCCGGAAAGCACTGCCAGGCTCCCGCTTCGCCTACCTGCTAGGAATGAGAGCTGGCACGCTGGTGTTTCTGGTGGACGCCGAGAACCCTACCCACGTGGGCACGTTTTCCCCTCCCGGCGAGCCGATCAAAGACTACCCGGAAAAATGGCAGACGGAGCTCGCTGGAAACTCCACATTCAACGGTCCGGACCGCGACGAATGGGGAGTTTGGTTCACCGCCGTCGTCCCCATTTTCGATCAGTCCGGAAAAGTCGCGGCCTTGTTGGGAGTGGACTATCCCGCGGCCGAATGGCTGCGACCCCTCGCGGCCCGCAGGTTCGCAGCGATGGGAGTCACCCTCCCCGTCGCGGTGCTGCTGATCGCCCTGTTCAGCTTCCATCTGATGTCCATCGAGAATGCCAGCCGTGTGGAAAACCTATCGGACCGGCTCTCGGATGCGATGACCGCGGCCGAGTTTGACACCTGGGAATATTTCCCGAAATCACTGAAACTGAACATCGGCGAACGGATCGCCAGCACCCTCGGCTGGAGCCACGCACGCCCCAGTTTCCGGCAGATCTGGCGCCGTATCCATTTCGCGGATCGTTACAGCCTCCTGACCTTGATCAGCCCGCCGGAAAATGATCGGCGCTCCACCTCCGAAGCCGAAGTCCGCATTCAAAACGCCAGTGGCCAATGGGTCTGGTTCATGCTCCGCGGACGCACGGTCAATTCTGCGGAAAATACCTCCCGCGTCGTTGGCACCATCCTGAACATCAACGAGAACCATCGTTCGCGTCTGGAAAGCGACAAGCAGCGCAGGTTCGCCCAGCATGTGATGGAATCCGTTCCAAACGGCCTGGCCATCATCAGCGCCACCGGCACCTTATCCTACGCCAACCCCGCCTTTATCCGCCTCTCGCGCGGCAGCACCGAGTCCCTCGTCGGCAGGAAACTCGAGACCCTCATCTCCAAGGCTGACGAAGTCCCACTCGGCAAGGACGGCTTCGAAGCCACCCTCACCTGCATCGATGGCACGCTGGTCCCCGTCCAGGCATTCCGCGCCACCCTGATCGAGTCAGGCCAGAATTTCGGTTCGATTCTTGCCATAATTGATCTAACCGCCGCGAAAGAAGCCGAGCAGAACCTCCTCCGCAGCCGCGCCGATGCCAACCGACTGGCACTCGTCGCCAAACGCACCGACAACGCCGTGGTCATCACCGATGCCAAAGGCCGCATCGAATGGGTGAACGAAGGGTTCACCCATATCAGTGGCTACAACAAAGACGAGGTCATCGGAAAAACCCCTGGCAGTTTCCTCCAGCGGGAAGGCTCGGAGCGCCCGGCCCGCGACCAAATGCGCGAATGCATCGGCCGCGGCAAGGGATTCGAGGCGGAAATCCTCAACTACAGCAAAGCGGGCCTCGCCTACATCGTCCACATCGAGTGCCAACCCCTCGTGGACAAAAACGGCACGCTCACCGGTTTCATGGCGATCGAACGGGACATCACCCGCACCCGCCGTTCCAGCAATCTGCTGGAAGCCGTCGCCTCCATCAATACCAGCCTGCTCTCCAACCGCATCGAACCCAGCGTCTGGGCCGAAATCCTCAAGGCACTCGGCACCGCAGCGAGCGTCGAGCGCTGCTATCTTTTCCAAGTCCATCCCCACACGAAACTCGGCACCCCGGCCATGAGCCAAACCGCCGAGTGGAACTCCGGCACATCCGCCTCACAAATTCAGAATCCGGATCTTCAGGATGTCCCTTTTCACGAATCCGGCTTCGGCCGCTGGCATCGCGAACTGCATTCCGGCCGAGAAATCACGGGCCTGGTTCGGAATTTCCCCGAAGAAGAGCAACCGCTGCTCATCGCCCAGGGAATACTCTCGCTCGTCATCGTGCCCATTTTCACCGGGTCCAATCTGTGGGGATTCATGGGCTTCGACGCCTGCCTCGAAGACCGGGTTTGGGAAACTTGGGAACTCACCATCCTCCGCTCCGCCGCCGCCAATATCGGGCTCCGGCAGGTCGCCCAAAACGAATCCGACGCCCTCGTCCTCGCCCGCGACGAAGCCCACCGCGCCGCCAGCGCCGCAGAGAAGGCGAACCGCGCCAAGAGCACCTTCCTCGCCACCATGAGCCACGAAATCCGCACGCCGCTCAATGCGGTGCTCGGCATGGCATCCCTGCTGGAAACCACCTCCCTCAATCCCCAACAGCTCGACTACACCTCCACCATCCTCAACTCCAGCAATTTCCTGCTAGAACTCATCAACGACATCCTCGACTACTCCCGCATCGAAAGCGGCAAGATCGACCTCGATTCATCCCCTTTCACCCTCGCCAACGTCTGCCGCGATGCATTCGACGTCGTCCGCCCCGGAGCCATCGGCAAGCAGATCGAATTTGTCTGCCGCCTCGCCCCGGATCTCCCACGCCAGTTGCAGGGCGACCGGGCCCGCATCCGCCAGATCCTCGTCAATCTCCTCAGCAACGCCGTCAAGTTCACCAGCTCCGGCTTTGTCAGCCTCATGGTAAGCGGCCGCGGAATGCCCGATGGAAGCTGGCACATCACCTTCGAAGTCCAAGACACCGGCATCGGCATCGCCAACGAAGCCATCGGCCGCTTGTTCCGCCCCTTCGTCCAGGAAGATTCCTCCACCACCCGCCGCTTCGGAGGATCCGGCCTCGGCCTGGCTATCAGCAAGCGGCTGGCCGAGGTCATGGGCGGCGACATCACCGTCACCAGCATCCGCGGTGAAGGCTCCACCTTTTCCGCCTCCGCCCTGCTAGGCCCCGCCGCTGTCACCGAAGCGCCCGTGGTGCCCGCTGCGATCATTCCGCCCGGAACCCATCTTGATATCCTTCTTGTTGACGACAATGCGCTCAACCTCCGCATCCTTGAAGAAACACTCGCCAGTTGGGGGCTCTCCTGCCACACCGCCACCAGCGGCACCCAGGCCATCGAGCACTGGAAACAGCATGGTGCCTACGACCTCGTCATGGTGGACCACCACATGCCGATCATGGATGGCGTCGAGCTCATCCGTTATTTCAAATCCCGCCCGGATGTCGGAAAAACCCGCTTCTGCCTGCTGAGTTCCGAAAGCAACTACCTACCGGAAGTCCGCGCCCTGTTCGACAAGGCGGTCGCCAAACCCATCTGGCCGGCGGTCATCCAGTCCACCTTTGTCCAGCTTTTCCCCGGAGTCATCGCCGAGGCCGCAGAAACCCACCGCTCATCCGGCGACGTCGAACCCATCCTTCTCGACAATCTCAGCGTCCTCGTCGCCGAAGACAACGCGAACAACCAAAAGGTCATCCGCCTGCTCCTCCGCCGCCTCGGCATCGAACCCGTGATCGTGGACGACGGCTCCCAAGCCGTGGCCGCAGCACGCTCGCAAACGTTCGACGTCATGCTGCTCGACATCCAAATGCCAGTCATGGACGGCCTCGAAGCCTGCCGGATGATCCGCAATCTCGACCTCGCCAAACGCCCCTTCATCGTCGCCCTCACCGCGAGCGCCTTCAAAGAAGACCGCGATGCCGCCAGCGCCGCAGGAATGGACTCCTACCTCGCCAAACCCATCACCCTCAAACGCCTGCGCGATCTATTTTCAGAAATCGCCAATCCTCTCCCCTTCGGACATTGACTTCATCCAGCCCTCAAGTCCCATGGAAACAGCCGCCACCGTCAATCCCAACAGCCAGCCTCTGTTGGACATCAGCCAACTGGAAACCTTCATCGATCTCGGCCTAACGGACTTTCTCGATCTTCTGGGGGATGTCACCCACGATGTTCCCGAGCATATCATGAAGATCCACTCCGCCATTCTTGATTCGAACGAAGCCGCCCTCAATTCCCGCTGCCACAGCATGCGGGGCATGCTTGCCAATTTCGGCTGCATCGGGATGACCGATTACCTTCACCTGTTGGAATATGAAGGGAATGTTCCACCTGCTCTAGCAGACACGGTTCGCGCCAAGCTGGAAAGCCTCTGGAACCGCAGCCTGTCTGCCATCAAGCAATGGGAAAACTCCGTGGCCGGTTTCTCTTCCTGACCCCCGGCGGCTCTCCTTCCATCTGCATCTACCAACAAAAATCACAACGATTCACAATCTGCGGAATTCGTCGGCTTTCAAAATGGCGCGCGCGACAGGACTCGAACCTGAACAGGGTTGCCCCCACTAGAACCTGAATCTGGCAGGTGTTTCATAAAGTGCTCACCCTTAATTGCCTGATTTTGATGGAAACGCGGATGGAATGCTCGTTTCCCAAGAAATACAAAAATTTCCGCAGCGCGACACGGCTCCCCCAAAAGCAGATCGGTTTTGGGGGAAAGTCGGTCGGGAGTTTTCCTTTTAAACGTCGAAAGACTCCAGCACCCGGCAATTTCGGCAACTCGATTGAAAATTGTCACTTCGACTTTATTATTACTTTGCTACCCCACCGCCACCCGGAACTCCTTCTGCCCTGCGCGTGATCACAGCTCCGGCATTTATCCCGACTCCACGCCACCCACCTCCGCCAGCTCGACGCCCTCGCCCGCCTCCCTCTAATCCACTTTTCCCACCAAGCCCAAGGTTCCCTCTGCCAGTCAGGACAAAATCAACGACATAAGTTATCTGGAAACTGGTAATTTGATAGGTCTGGAAAATTGTTCTGTGCATCAGAGCCCAAGGTCATGCCCGAGCGCAATCATCGCTGCCGGTAAATCTTCCGGTAGATCCACGTCGGGCAGGGTTTCTAACATTAACGCATCCGGCGCGGCGGCGAGTGATTGACGCAAGACCTCGGAACTTCCCCAGTTAATATTCTGAAAAACAGCGGGGCAGGGGGCTGATAAACCCACCAGATAGTAGCCGCCGTCGCAAGCTGGACCAAACACCACAGGATGAGTCTGCAACGCTTTAAAGGCGTCTCCAAGAATCCGCTCGTCCAGTTCCGGGCAGTCCGTGCCGATGATCACGACCTGTTGTGCGCCGTCCAGAAACGATTCATTCACTGCCCGGTCCAGGCGCTCTCCCAGATCGCCACCGCCTTGCTCGCGGATGTCGCATTCGCCCAGCCAGTCCCGGCCTCTTGTTCGAGTATCCCATCGGGTCTGACCTCGTCGCGCGGCTCAGCGCTGGCTGACATCGGCAGGGCCATCAGACGCATCCTTCCGCGCTGTAGATGTCACCGAGGTTGGGAGGGAGGCGAGTCGGTCCACATGCAAGGATGAGCGCGAACATGCAACAAATAAGCTAAATTTTCAAAAGCATAATTATTCACAATCATCTTGAACCCGCAAACCGCCATTGCTATCCACAAATCCCCAGCGGGCCATGCCTTCGCGGAAGCCCACCACCACCCTCCCGCGTTCACGCTCGGGAGGGCTTTTTTATCTTCCCCACCCGCTTGCTCGGTAGTCAGGATCAGCTAGTCCACCCGCCATGCATTTTCATCCTCTTTTCCCACCGCGCTTGAATTGATTCCCGCATGAACGCCGTTGAAATCGAAGAAGCCGTTTCCAGGCTCGCAGAGCTGCCATTTGATGCGGAGAGT
>JBBRCO010000023.1:0-31641 GCA_038204755.1 Verrucomicrobiales bacterium | reverse complement strand
CGAGCGCGCGCTCGACCGCATCGCCGCCACCGGAGTGGCGATGGAACTCAACACCAGCGGCGTGCAGAAGGCTCTACCGGAAATGAATCCCTCGCCCTCGCAGCTCGCCATGATGTGCGAGCGCAGCATCCCGGTGGTCATCGGTGCGGACGCGCATGTCGCCCGCCGCGTCGGCGATGGCTACGAAACCGGACTGCAACTGCTCGCGTCCGCAGGTTACGAGGAGGTGTCATGGTTCATTGACCGCACGCGGCGTTCCACCCGCATTGTCGATGCGTTGCATTCGCTTGCGTGACGCCCGGTCTCAGGGGGGTGGAGTTAGGGGTCGTCATCTTGCCCAAGACCTCCGGTTTAAGCATGATGACCGCCGAATCGAACCGGCCGCTCCTTATCAGGAAACCATCGGCCGCACCGGCACTCCCCGGCTGGCGAAGTGGCTTTTCGCCTCAGCCACGGTGTGCATGCCGAAGTGGAAAATGCTCGCTGCCAGGACGGCGTCGGCTTTTCCTGCCTCCAGCACTTCCACCATGTGATCGAGATTTCCCGCGCCGCCGCTGGCGATGACGGGGATGCCGACCGCCGATGAAACTGCGGCCGTTAGCTCGATGTCATAGCCGGCTTGGGTGCCATCGGAGTCCATGCTGGTTAGCAGAATTTCCCCCGCGCCCCGCCGCCAGACTTCCTTCGCCCACCCGACAGCGTCCAGTCTAACCGGAGTGCGTCCGCCGTGGGTGTAAACGCCCCATTTTCCCGGACCTTCGCGTTTCGCATCGATGGCGACGACGATGCATTGGCTGCCGAACGCCTTCGCCCCCTCGTCCACCAGACTTGGATTGGTGACGGCGGAAGTGTTGATGCCAACCTTGTCCGCACCGGCCCCGAGCATCTCGCGCATGTTGTCCACCGAGCGAATGCCGCCGCCGACGGTTAGCGGGATGAAACATTTCTCAGCCGTCCGGCGGACGACATCCACCATCGTGTTGCGCCTGTCGGATGAGGCGGTGATGTCGAGGAAAACGAGTTCGTCCGCCTGTTGGAGATTGTAGGCGATCGCGCATTCCACCGGATCGCCGGCATCGATCAGATCGACGAAATTGACGCCTTTGACCACGCGGCCGTCGGTCACGTCGAGGCAGGGAATGATTCGCTTCGCTAGCATGCGGGGAGCAAAGCGCGGGACGGCGGGTTCGCCAAGCAAAAGGGCGGTTCTTTCGGAGTGCGTTGCCGAAAACAGAGTTATAGAGTGGTCTTCAGAATTTATGAACATCGCCATTTTCAGCACGAAGAACTACGACCGCAAATTTCTCGAAGCCGCCAACCAGAATGCCGGCCATGAGTTGGATTTCCGCGAGTCGCGCCTGTCCTTGGACACTGCGGCACTCGCCGCCGGCTCGGAGGCGGTTTGCGCTTTTGTGAACGACCAACTCGACGCGGAAGTGATCGGGATCCTCGCGAAGGGCGGCACGCGCCTGATTCTGCTGCGCTGCGCCGGATTCAATCAGGTCGATCTCGATGCGGCGCTGGCTAGCAGCATCAGTGTCCGCCGCGTGCCCGCCTACTCGCCATTTGCCGTGGCGGAGTTCGCGCTCGGTATGATTCTCACGCTCAACCGCCAGTATCACCGCGCTTACAACCGGGTGCGCGAAGGGAATTTCTCAATCGAAGGGCTGATGGGTTTCGATCTCCACGGCCGCACGGTGGGCATCATCGGCACGGGGAAAATCGGCTGCCTGACCGCGAAGCCGCTCGCCGCGCTGGGGTGCAGGGTGATCGGCTGCGATCCGTTTGAAAATCCCGAGTTCAAGGCGCTCGGCGGCAGCTACGTGACGCGGGATGAATTGTTAGCCAGCTCGGACATCGTCAGCCTGCACTGTCCGCTTACGCCGGAATCCCACCACCTCATCAACACCCGCACTCTCTCCATGATGCGCGATGGCGTGATGATCATCAACACCAGCCGCGGTGCGCTCATCCACGC
Source organism: Verrucomicrobiales bacterium (assembly GCA_038204755.1). GTDB lineage: Bacteria > Verrucomicrobiota > Verrucomicrobiia > Verrucomicrobiales > Akkermansiaceae > Luteolibacter. The sequence goes on along the minus strand of JBBRCO010000023.1, from coordinate 29,663 downwards.
GGCGGACATGATCGGCGCGCTGAAGTCAGGAAAGGTCGGTTACCTGGGGATCGACGTTTACGAGCAGGAAGGCGACCTTTTCTATCAGGATCTATCGAATGAAATCATCCAGGATGACGTGCTCCAGCGCTTGTTGACGTTTCCCAACGTCATCGTCACCTCGCATCAGGCCTATTTCACCGACACCGCGCTGCGCAATATCAGCGAGACGACCATCGGCAATGCCAGTGATTTCGCGGCCGGAAAATCCTCACCGAACGAGGTTCTCGCCACCAAAGCCTACGCGGCGAAGTGAGGAAAGATCGAATCAATCCGGAGTGAAGAGCGCGCTCAGGAAAATCCAAGCTCGCAGGACATGGAGGTCCTCACCTGCGGGCCGGTGCATGAGGCATTTGTAGGAACGATTTCCTACGAATTTCCAATTCCGCCCCGATGATCAGGACGCCCGCTGCAGAGAAAGCGATCCAGCACACGGGCCGCCACTCATAAGGAGACGGCCAGCGAACGCCGCGAGAAGATTCTCCGGGCCATCTGACAAAGCTTGGCGTGCGCCCGGGTATCGGCTAAAACACAGCCAACCACCATGAATCGCAGAACCTTCATCCGCACCACCGCCGTCACTTCCGTGGCCCTTACCCAGACCGGAAACCTGTTCGCCCTTGAGGCGGGAAACACCTATCGAAAGAACATCGGCATCCAACTTTACACCCTCAGGAACGAGCTTGCGAAAGACCCCGGCGGCACCTTGAAGCAGATCGCCGCCGATGGCTATTATCAGGTCGAGCCCTTCGGATTTCCTAATTGCGATCCGCTTGTCCAGGGCGCGAGAGACGCCGGGCTCGAATTGAATTCCACCCACTTCGATGGTGATGTCGTCGTGAACCCGAAGGACGTTGCGATGTCGGATTTCGCGAAAATTCTCGATAAGGCCAAACAAATCGGTTTCAGCCATCTCGTCATCCCCTTCCTCAAGGGCGACAACATCGCCTCGCTGGACGCCTATAAAAAAGTCGCCGAAAACGCCAACAAGGCCGCTGCCATGGCAAAAAAACTCGGCATCCAGCTTTCCTATCACAATCATAACTTCGAGTTCGCACCGAAGGAAGGCGGCAAATCCGGTTATGATATTTTCATCGAGCGGTTCTCACCGGACATGCAGTTTGAAATTGACGTCTTCTGGGTGAAAGCCGCCGGGATTGATCCTTCCACGCTGATTAAAAAGCTCAGCGGCCGCGTTTCCCAGCTCCACCTTAAGGATCTCAAGGAAGGCGTCGCGATCCCCTCCTATATCACCAGTCTGCCAAAAGACGCGTTCAAGGAACTCGGTAACGGCATCATCCCGATGGAGCCGATCCTTGTCGCCGCCAAGGCAGCCGGCGTGAAACATTGCCACGTCGAGCAGGACCAGTCGCCCGACGCGCTCGCCAGCGTGAAGCAAAGTATTGCCTATCTGCGGAAACTCTAGCAATCCCTGTGGTGTCGTGTGGTGGCTGTTGAACTGATTCTTGGTCCTCGGGCTGCTCCGGTTTGAATCCCAGAACCAATCCGAAGATGCCGCCGAATGCGAAATACAACGCTTTTGCCGGCCAGTCAGCCCGGTATTTCACAAAACTTAATAACTTTCATTTGAATTCAAGCCGTTTGAAAGTATTCTGGGGGTCGGCAAGCCGGAACATGGGATGCGCCGGACCCTCTTTTGTTATTATAGAACCAGCTTTACCATCCATATATCCAACCATGAAATCGATCACCTCCAAACTCCTTCTCGCCGGCGGCCTTTTCCTCCTCCCGGCACTTTCCGCACAAGCAAGCGTGGACTCCACGCTGAGAATCGACATCCTGTGCTACTATCAGCTCAAGACCTATGTCTCCGGAGTGAAATCCATCGGCACTGCCAAGGTCATCCGGCTTGATTCGAAACAACTCATCGTCCTGCTCGGCAAGAGGGCGGGCGTAAAATATCCCGACGGCTCACAGCTTGAAGTGGCGGTGAATGGGCAGGTCTTCATCACCAGTTCTCAAGGCGACCGCCTCCGCAACGTCAGCAAGCATCTGAAAGCGAATCTCGAAACCCAGAGCCGCGTTTACGACGGATACCGCAACAACCAGACCAACCAGGAAACGACCCAGAACTATTTCCCGATCTCCTTCACGATGGATCTCCCCGGCGTGAAAGGCACGGTTTACGGCATGGCCAACGAGCTTTTTAGAATTACTTCACCGACAGGAGACGGCGTCCAAATCATCAGGGGTCACACCGAAGCAGACGTGAACGGCAGCGGCAGCTTCAGCAGCGCGCTCGCCCATTACAATGGCAGGCTCACCCTCGACGGCCGCAGGGCCACCATTAGCAAGTGAGACGCCACCGGCCATGACGCGGACCCACGGCACCCTTCTAGCCGGCGCAGTGGTTCTAACGATTGCTATCGTGATGTTCTCGCGCCAGGCGGAAACACCTTCCGCCGGAATCCCTCAGGAGGTTAGACCTGCTTTACAAAAGCCGCGGCCGCCGGAAAGTTCCCTTTCTGAAACCCGGCGCCGCCCGCCCCCCGCCCTGCGGAGCAGCCCGCCGGAAATCCCGCAGCCTGTCGAATCCCCATATCTACCCGGCGCGGCTGGCAGCGGGCAGTGGATCGCCTCCCGCACCGCCGAGCTTGATCGGCTCGCCTGGTCGGACGATTCCGAATCACTCGCGAGAATCCTCGCAGAGCTGCGCAATCCCCTGCCGGAAATCCGCGCCGCCGCTCTCGCCGCCACGCTGGCGTTCAGCAGCCGCGAGTCCATTCCCTATCTGGAAATGGTCGCCAGTCAGACCCGCGATCCGCAGGAGCAGAAGGCCCTTACCGCCGCCATCGAGCATCTCAAGCTGCCCACCATGGTCGAGGAACTCGAACGTCTGGAAAACCAGCCGGAGCAGCCGGAAACAGACGCGCAGTAAAAATTTTCACCGGTCCGCGAAAAAAGTCCGCATTCTTAATCATATCTTTACACGCTGGGTTCAGCGTCCGGTTGTATGAAATGATTCCCAGACGGATCGGACGATCCTGCGGGGCCGTTTCCAATCATCCGAACGACCATGAAAAACCATCCCACCGCACCGCTCCTCGGCGCGATCCTGAGCCTCGCCGCCATCCGCCAGGACGGCGGCACTGCGAACGACGGGACGAAAAAAGCCGTGCAAGGCAACCTGGAGGAACTCTCGAAAACCATCGATCTGGCGCTGCTGGAAAAGGTCAACGGCGCGATCCTCACCCCGGACCTCGACCGCCGCGAGTGGCTGATGGACGAGCTCGTCCACTTTGGTGCCGACACCTCGCTCTCCCAAACCCGCGTCGCCGCCCTCGTCAAACGCCTTGAGGGCCTGCTCACCGACGAAGAACGCGCCAAACAAAGCGGCGATCTCAGCGACACGGAGCGGAACAAGCTGTTGGGAAAATCAGTGGAGACGTGGAAGGTGTTCCTCAGGGCGATCAGTCACTGAGAATTCCAGCGGCGGGATTAAGCCACCAAATACGCTAGGCTCCGTGCGGGAAGAATCCATGATGGATAGGCTCGGAAGGGTGATGATGCGAGGTGGGATACTATCAGACACCGGTGGTGGCGTGCGGACTGGAAAATTTGGAATTTTCCGGCCATTCCTGTTTTGAGGATTGCCGGATACTACGGATTTGCGTAATTTTTCCCGAAGAGGTGTCGGAAAGTCAGTCCGCTCACCGAATTCAGGCTATTTTCACCCCTGCATCCGTGCCGAAGTCGTTCAAAATCCTCATCGCCTGTGGTGGCACCGGCGGCCATTTGTTCCCAGGGATCGCCGTGGCGGAAGCCCTCCGCGCGCGCGGGCACGACGTGATGCTGCTGATTTCCGAAAAGACGGTGGATGCGGATGCCTCGGCGAAATACCGGCATTTGAAATTTGAGACGATGCCCGCAGTCGCGAAACCGCCGACGTTTTCGCCGCGAATGCTACCTTTTTTGTGGAAACTCTGGGGCTCGATTCAGCACTGCAAGGGCGTGATCCGGCGCTTCCGGGCGGACGCGGTGATCGGGATGGGCGGGTTCACCTCGCTGCCGCCGGTTTATGCGGGGCACAAGATGGGGCTGAAAACGTTCGTGCATGATTCGAACGCCAGACCGGGCCGCGCGAACGTGATGACCAGCCGGTTCTGCACGCGGGTTTTCCTCGGACTGGATGCGGCGAAAGCCTATTTCCCGCAGCGCGAAACAGTGACGACCGGAACGCCCGTGCGGCCGGAAATCATCGATCTACCGTCGCGTGACGAGGCGGCGATGCATTTCGCTCTGGATCCCGCGAGGCCAACGATCTTGGTGACCGGCGGGAGCCAGGGAGCGCGGCGGCTGAACGAGCTGAGCGCGGCGGCGGCGGCGCTTTTGCCCCAGGAAACGCAGGTGCTGCACATCGCTGGAGCGCTGGATTTTGACCGGGTTTCGGAAATCACCAAGGGCCGCGAAGGCTACAAGGTGCTCGGTTTTTGCGACCAGATGCCGTCCGCCTATGCCATGGCGGATGTGGTCATCGCGCGGTCCGGCGCGTCAAGTCTGACAGAAATTTCCATCGCCGGACATCCGTCGATTCTCGTTCCATTTCCCTACGCCGCCGACGACCACCAGACGCGCAATGCGGAGGTTTTCTCGGAGGCCGGGGCGTCGATTCTGATCCAGGAAAAGAATCTGGACGCCGCAAAACTCGCTGATTTGGCAACTTCCATCCTGCAAGACTTGCCAACCTACAAACGCATGGCAAAAGCGGCCCGCGCACTTGCCATCCCTGACGCCGCAGATCGGGTATGCGCCGCCATCGAAGCCACCCTCTCTCCCAAATGACCGAATTCAGCACACGCCTCACCGACCGGACCAAACCGCTCCAAATCCACCTCATCGGCGTCGCCGGATCGGGAATGAGCGGGCTGGCGCTGTTATTGCTAGGCATGGGCCACAAGGTCAGCGGATCGGACCGCGTGACCACGGCGGAAACCGAGCGCATGCAGGGCGTGGGTCTGAATTTCTCGTCTCCCCACAGCGCCGCCGCTGTGAAGGGCGCGGACATCGTGGTTTATTCGTCGGCGATCAAACCCGACAACCCCGCCTGCTCCGCCGCGAAAAAGGCGAAGATTCCTCTCCTCCGCCGCGCCGAGTGTCTGGCTGCTATTCTTCACACGAAAAAGGGCATCGTCATTTCCGGCACTCATGGAAAAACGACGACCTCCGCGATGACCGCCCACCTCCTGCGCGAGGCCGGACAGAAGCCGAGCCACTACGTCGGCGCGGAAATCCCGATCCTCGGCGCGAATGCAAAATGGTCGGAGGACGGTGAGCACATGGTGGCGGAGGGCGATGAAAGCGACGGCACGCTCGCACTCTATCACCCGGAACACGCGGTGATCCTGAACATCGAAGCCGAGCATCTGGATTTCTATCGGGACATCGAACACATCAAGGAGGTCTTCACGAAACTCGCCGATCAGACGACGGGAAAACTTGTTTACTGCGCGGAAGATCCGGTGGCGCTCGAAGTTTGCTCGGGCCGCGAAAACTCCGTTTCCTACGGCTGGGAGGATGCTGACTACACCGCGACGGACCTGCGGGATTTGAAAGGCTCCTCGGCTTTTACCGTGAAGAAAAACGGCGTGGTGCTGGGCGATATCGAGCTCGGCATTCCCGGAAACCACAACATCCTCAACTCGCTCGCCGCCATCGCGTTGGCTGATAGCTGTGGTGCGGAATTTGCACACATCGCGCGTGCCCTCTCCACATTCGCCGGTGCCAAGCGCCGTTTCGAAACGAAATATCTTTCCCCTAACTTCCGCATCGTTGACGACTACGGCCACCATCCGACGGAGCTGGCAGCAACGCTACAAACCGCGCGCTCGCTGAAATCGAAGCGCGTCGTCGTGTTTTTCCAACCACACCGCTACACGCGGACGAAGGCGCTGGCCGATGATTTCGGAAAAGTCCTGCAGGCTGCGGATCTCGTTTTCATCACGGACGTTTACGCCGCATCGGAAAAGCCGATCACAGGCATTTCCGGCCAGACACTCGTCGATGCGATGGTGATCCACGGCGACATTCCGGCCACCTACGTTCCCGATCTATCAACAGCCCATCACGCCATCGGTCACGCGCTGCAGGCCGGCGATCTTCTAATCACCCTCGGGGCGGGAAACGTCCACGAAGCCGGTACCCGCATCGCTAACGACCTCAAGATTCTGGAGGAAATGCGCGGGCTGATGCCGCCCGGCGAGATCGATGGAAAACTCTACGAACCGATGAGCCGCCACACGACCATGCTCGTCGGCGGACCAGCGCAGTTCTGGATGGAGCCGCACAGTTTCTATGGCTTCGCGTTTCTCGTCGATTACTGCCGTGAGCGCGGCATCCCGGTGCGCGTTGTCGGCCGCGGATCGAATTTGTTAGTGCGCGACGGCGGCATCCGCGGCGCGGTGATCCACCCGACCGGCGGAGCGTTTTCCGAAGTGACGGTGGACGGAAAAGGCCACATCACGGCAGGTGCGGGCGTGCGGTTGAAAAAACTCGCGAGCGTCGCCGGAGGCAGCGGCATCGGCGGCTTCGAGTGGATGGAAGGCATCCCCGGCAACGTCGGCGGCGCGCTGCGCATGAACGCCGGAGCGATGGGCGTGGAGATGTTCGATCAGGTCGTGCGCGTCACTTTTCTCGACGAGGACGGCGTCATCCGCACCCGCGAGCGCGACGAAATTACTGCGAAATACCGCGATGTCCGGGAATTGCGCCGGAATTTCGCACTGCAGGCGGTTTTCAAGGGCAAGGCCGACACCACAGCGAATATCAAGGAGCGCTGGGACGCCTCGCGCGAAAAGCGCAAGTCCACCCAACCCGTCGCCGCCTCCGCGGGCTGCACTTTTAAGAACACCGAGAATCTTCCCGCCGGACGGCTCATCGACGTGATGGGCCTCAAAGGCAGCACCTGCGGTCACGCGGCGGTTTCGGAAGTGCCCGGAAATTTCGTCATCAACACCGGCGGCGCTTCCGCGCTGGAAGTTCTCACGCTAATCGAGTTCATTCAGGAAAAGGCACGCGACGAGCACCAAATTGAACTCGAAACCGAGATCAAGATTCTCGGCGAGGACGAATCCACGTTTTAATTTCATCACCATGTTGAGCACCAAGAAAATCGCAGTTTTGATGGGCGGACCGGGATCGGAACGCGCCGTCTCCCTGGCTTCCGGTAAAGCGGTGCTCAATGCCTTGTTAGGACTCGGTCTCGATGCCGTGGGCGTGGAGGTGACTTCCACGGAAATCCACCTGCCGGAAGGCACGGATCTCGCATTCAACGTGATTCACGGCACCTTCGGCGAAGATGGGCAATTGCAGGACGCGATGGAAAAACTCGGCGTGCCCTACACCGGCGCCGGTTCCGCCAGCAGCAAGCTCGCCATTAACAAGACTCTTGCGAAGGAGAGGTTCGCCGCCGCCGGTGTGCCCACCGCCCGTTCCCAAACTGTTACACTGAGCCCCGGCGTGGTTCCCGATCTAACGATCAAAGCTCCGCTTGTGATCAAGCCGCCGCTCGAAGGCTCCAGTGTCGGCATCCGGATCGTGAAATCACAGGACGAGTTGGCGGGCGCGCTTTTGAAAGCCGCTGAAAAATACAGCGTGGTGCTCATCGAGGAATTCATCGAGGGCAAGGAGCTCACCGTCGGCATCCTTGATGGCAAAGCCCTGCCGATTGTCCAGATCACGCCGCCCGAGGGCGTGTATGACATGGCCAGCAAATACCCGTGGCTCAGCGGTGCGAAAGGCAGCGAATACCAATGCCCGGCCGATCTTGATCTGGAGACGACCATGGCCGTGCAAGCCGCCGCCGTTTCTGCCCATCAGTCGCTCGGAGTGGAAATTTACTCCCGCGTTGATGTTCTGCTGGACTCACAGAACCGGCCGTTCGTGTTGGAGGCTAACACTATTCCCGGCATGACGGAAACCAGCCTGCTGCCGAAAGCCGCCGCCGCCACCGGAATTTCCTTTCCCGAGTTATGTAAGACCATCGCCGAGCTATCACTCCAACTCCGATCCTGACATGTCAAAACGCCACACCAGCAAACCCCGCCGCCGGACCCGCGCCAATGTGTTGGAAGTCCGTGTGATGTCGCCGCGCATCGCTTGGCTCAGCTTTTTGAAACTAGCCGGGAAACTGATAAAGTTCGCTTGCGTCCTCGCGGTGATCGCGGGCGTCGGCTGGGGCGTGTGGCAGGGGATCCAGCGCGCGTTTTATAAGAACCCGGATTTCCGCTTGCAAGTGATCGATCTCAACCAGAACCCGGTCATCGATGAAGCGCGCCTCGCCGAAGTGACCGAGCTCGACCTAACGGCCAGTATTTTCAGTATCCGGATCGACGACGTGGTTTCCAAACTCAAAGCCCGGCCCGAGATCGCCGATGCTCGTGCCGAACGCCATCTGCCAGGCACGCTCGTCGTGCGAGTCGTCCCGAGAGCGCCGCGCGCGTGGATTACGTGCGCTGAAGCCGGTCTGCCCGAAGCGCGCCAGGTTGGCTCGATGCTCGTGGATGGCGGCGGCATCGCTTATCCCTGCCCCGAGCTCCTGATGGAGTCCGCTATCAAACTGCCGGTCATCCAACTTCCCGCATCGGAAGCCGATCCGATCAGGCCGGGCCAGCCGGTGACGCATCCGGAACTGCGACATTGTTTCCATCTGTTGGACGCGGCCTGCGAAGCGGACGCCGAAGCCGTCCACTGGATCGAATCCGTCCGCCAGGCGAACGCGTGGTCGCTCGAACTCGTCACCCGTCAGGGCACCATCGCCACCTTCGCTCTTGGCGACCACGAGCGCCAGATCAGCAGCCTGCAGGCATCTATCAACCACGCGAGCGGAAAGGGATACTCCATCGGCACCATCAACCTGATCCCGAAATACAACATCCCCATCACCGTTAGGAACGAGCCGGCCGCGCCCCGCGCGCTTCCCGTTTCCGAGCCCACGCCCGGAGATGTCAGCAAGAACCGCCGCGCGCGCGATCTCAGCACTCTCCTCAATCGCAATTGATCCAATCCCATGGCACGTCGCACGAAAATTCATGTAGGACTCGAGATCGGCACCAGCAAGACCTGCATGGTCGTTGGCGAGGTGAAGGCGGACAGCGCTGTCAAGATCCTCGGCATCGGCGTGACGAAGACCGCTGGCGTTAGAAAAGGTGAGATCTATGATTTTGCCCAAGCCCGTGCCTGTCTCAAGGACGCTTTGGCGAAAGCCGAGGACGCAAGCGATGTCGAGATCGGCAGCGTTTTCCTCGCCGTCACCGGTTCGCACATCCAGGGCATCAACCACCGCGGCACCTATCGGCTGCCGGATGGCGAGCCGACCGTCACCGCCGAGCATGTCGAGGAGGCGCGCACCATCGCCCGCGAGGTTCACATCCCGCAGGACCACGTCTATCTTCATCCGATCATCCGGAACTACTTGCTCGATGGACTCGAACACTCGACCACACCGGTCGGGCTTTTTGGAAAAACCGTGGAAGCGGATTTCCACGTCGTGCACGGCATCGGCACCCGCATTCAAAACAGCATCAAGCTCGTCCGGGAAATGCCGCTGGAAGTGGATGATATTGTTTTTTCACCCATCGCCACCGCGCAGATGGCGCTTGATAGAGAACAGCGGGAGCGAGGTGCCCTCGTCATCGACATCGGGGGCGGCACGACCGACTACGCACTCTATCTAAATGGCGCGATCACCGCGTCCGGCTGCATCCCGGTCGGCGGGGATCATGTGACCAATGACATCCACCTCGTCACCGGCCTGCCCTTTTCCAAGGCCGACCGCCTGAAAATCATGGAAGGCGACGCCTCGGCCGATCCCGCGAAATCCGTAGGCATTGCAAAACTCACCGACGACCGTGGCTTCGCCGAAGTAGAAGTGGGCCGCAGCATCCTCAACGAGATCATCCGCCAGCGGCTGGAGGAAACCCTCAAGCTCGTCCGCGCACGCCTTCCCGCCGGAGCGGTGGAGCAGATCGGCGCGGGCATTTTTCTAACGGGTGGCACCAGCCTGATGCGCGGTTTCGACGGACTCGCCTTCGATGTCTTCGGCCGCGACATCTATCGACCAGAGCCGCCGGAAATCAGCGGCGTGCAGGCGAGTTTCAAGGACCCGCATTACGCCACGGCCATCGGTCTCATCCGCTACGCACAGATTTTGGAAACCGAGCGTGCCGCACCGCCGGGTGTGCTCGGGAAGATCGGCCGCATGTTCTGGCCATTCGGCAAGTAGGAATTTCAAATCTAAAACCTCAAATTTCAAATCCACCATGATCCCTTACAACCGCGATCCCCAACAGATGATTCCCACCTCCGCCGTCAAGATCGTCGGCCTCGGTGGTGCCGGAGCCAACATGCTGGAGCGGATCGCGCTCGACGGCCTGGACGGTGCCGAACTGCTCGCCCTGAACACGGACGTCCGCACGCTGGCCGCCTGCATCGCCCGTGAGAAAATCCAGCTCGGCGTAAACCTAACCAAAGGCCTCGGCTCCGGCGGTGATCCCGAACTCGGCCACCAGGCGGTGCTCGAGGCCGAGGAGCAGATTCGCGCGTCGATCAAGGGCCGCCGCATTGTTTTCCTATGCACCGGTCTCGGCGGCGGCACCGGCTCCGGCGCGGCTCCCATCGTCACCCGCATCGCCCGGGAGGAGGGTGCGTTTGTGGTCGTTTTCGCCACCATGCCATTCGCCTTCGAAGGCCGCCGCCGCCGTGAACAGGCGGAAACCGCGCTCAACGAACTCGCTGTCCTATCAAATGCGCTGGTCACTTTCGATAACAACCGCATGGGTGAGCTCGTGCTGGCCAAGCAGGGCATCCACGAAGCCTTCGCCGCTGCGGACCACATGATCTGCGAATCGATCAAGGCGGTCATCCGTCTGGTCATCCGCCCGGGATTGATCAACGTCGGCCTTGACGACCTGATGAGCGCGCTGCGCACGAACCGTTCGCGCTGCCTTTTCGGCTCCGGTCTGGCGGACGGCAAGGACCGCGCGTCGAAGGCGTTGAAAAATGCGCTCAACAGTCCGCTGCTCGACCAGGGCGCGCTGCTCAAGGATGCGCAGACGGTGCTCGTTCATCTATCAGGCGGCGAGGATCTGACACTTTTCGAAATTGAACTTCTGATGCAGCGGCTGCAGAAATTCGTCCCGGAAAAAGCGCATGTGCTCTTCGGCGCAGCGATCGATCCGGCGATGGGAGATTCGCTTTCCATCACGCTGATCAGCGCGCTTCCCGAGGATTCCCTCGCGATCGCTCCGCGTGATTCGCTGAGCCGGAATTCACCGGAAAACCCGCTGCTAGACCCGAGCCAGGGATTCACCCCGGTGGCGAAGGAAGAGCCGGCTTTCGTCGCTCCCGAGCCGGATGAAATCCAGGAAGAGCCAGCACCCGCACCCGTTCAGGCGCTCGCACCCGCGCCGAAGCCCGTGGCCGAGGCGATCCTCGCGTTTGAATTGAATCCACCCTCCGAGGCCAAGGCCACTCCGTCCGCTCCGCCATCCACGCTATCAAAATTCCGCAAGGCGGCGACCAGCATCGCGGCCGCCGCGGCTCCCTCGTTGTTCGACAACGACCGCCCGTTCGCGGAACCGGATTATTCGGCCAAGGCAAAGGAAAAAGAAAAGGAGCCTCCGGCATCGGATCTGGACGCGTTCACCTTCAGCGAGCCTGCTGCTGCGGAGCCCGAGGAAGTGGAGGAGGAACCACCGGTCGCGGCCGAAGAGGAATCTTCCAACGATCCAGCAATTCCTAACGAAATTTATATTGAAGCCGAAGAGGATCCCGATCCGATCGAAGCGGTCGAGCCTGATATCACCTCTCCGGGCACCTTCATTCCACTGCCGAAGCGCAGGCCTAACATCGCCACCCGCTGGGGCACGCCGAAGCCGGACGCCGAAGTCGCGTTTCCTGAGGATCTTCCCGGGGAAGTGGAGGAAACCGTCTCCGAGCCTGTCAGCCAACCCGCGCCGCCGGAGGCCGAGCCACCGAAGCTCAAGCTCGGCATCAAGACTCCCGGCTCGCAGAATGAACTCTCGCTCGACTCCGCTCCACGCGGCCGCTTCGAGGGCGAATCACCGAATGTCTTCGATGGCGAGGACCTCGACCTGCCGCCGTTCCTCCGCAAGAAGAAGTGAGTATCCATTTCACTAACATTCAACCCAGCACGTTTTGAAACAGCACGAAATTCCCGGACACGTCACCCTCACGGAAGGCTGCGGCGGCTTGATGAAACTCGTCGTGGAAACCGAGTGGAGCACGGCGGAGATCTATCCGCATGGCGCGCACGTCACCCATTTCCAAAAAAATGGTGAGGCTCCGTTGCTCTTCATGAGTGGTGAAAGCGAGTTTGCGGAAGGCAGGCCGATCCGCGGCGGTGTTCCGATCATTTTCCCATGGTTCGGCGGCAGGGAGGGATTTCCGGCACACGGCTACGCCCGCACTTCCGGCTGGAGCCTGGAGGAAAGCTCGGTATTCGCCGGTGGCGGGGTGATGCTGCGTTTCCGCCTGCCGACGACGGACTCGCTGGTCACCGAATACGTCGTCCGCGTGAGCAGCCAGCTTTCGCTAGAGCTGGTGGTGACGAACGCGGGCACCCACGACGCCACTTTCGAAACGTGCCTGCATACGTATTTCCAGATCGGTGACATCAATTCCGTTTCTATCCATGGCCTGACCGGCTGCTCCTATCTGGACAAGGTGCTGGAAGGAGATTTCATCGAAACCGCAGAATCGATGCGCATCGCCAGCGAGGTGGACCGTGTTTACTACAACACGACCGCGGCGGTGGACATCATCGATCCTGAGTTGAAGCGCAGGATCCATGTTTCCAAATCCGGATCGCACTCGACCGTGGTCTGGAACCCATGGGTCGAAAAATCGAAACGCATGCCGGATTTCGGCGACGGAGAATACCCGCAAATGTTATGCGTGGAGTCTGGTAATGTCGCGATGAACCGCATCAGCCTTTCGTCCGGCTCCAGGGCGGTGCTGAAGGTGGAACTTGCCAGCGATCCCCTGGCTTGATGCCTTCACCAATTTTTCACGAAACCCGGCTCGCATTTTTCTGCGGATGACGCGATGAGAGTCGCGCCGTCCGCCTCCCAATCGCACCACTGATGTCCGCCAAAGCCACCTGGAAAGTCAGCGCCGCCGTGATGGCGAGTCGCGTGTTAGGGCTCGTCCGCGACCAGATTTTTGCCGTGATGTTCGGCTACGGCGTGCTGACGGACAGCTTCAACATCGCCTTCCGCATTCCGAACCTTTTGCGCGATCTCTTCGCCGAGGGCGCGCTGTCGCAGGCGTTTGTCACGACGTTTTCCAAACGCATCAAGGAGTCCGGTCCCGAAAGCGCGTGGCCGCTCGCCGCGCGGATGATCACCATCGTAACGATCCTGATGTCCGTGATTACTTTGTTAGGCATCCTGTTTTCGCCGCAGCTCGTCCATCTGCTGACGGCGTTCGGCACGAAAACCTTCGGTCCGGCGGAAATCGCGCTGACGGTGAAAATGACGCGCATCATGTGGCCGTTCATGCTGCTCGTCAGCCTGGCGGCGCTGGTAATGGGCATCCTGAACTCGCGGGAAATCTTCGGTATTCCGGCGCTCTCCTCGTGCTTTTTCAACCTCGGTTCCATCATTGCCGGCAGTGGCATCGGCTTGTGGCTCGATCCGAATTGCGGGCCGCAGACGATGATCGGGATGTCGATCGGCGTGCTCGTCGGCGGTCTCGGCCAGCTTCTGTTCCAGCTCCCGGCGCTGAGAAATCTCGGCTTCCACTATCGACCAGACTGGCACTGGAACGATTCGGATGTTAGGAAAATTTTCTCACTGATGGGTCCGGCGGTGATCTCGGCATCGGTGGTGCAGATCAACGTCGTCATCAACTCGCAGTTCGCCACGTCGATCGGGCCGTCCGCAGTGAGCGCGCTCAACGGGGCCTTCCGCCTGATGCAGCTTCCGATCGGCGTTTTCGGCGTCGCGGTGGCCACCGTCACGCTGCCGGCGATGTCGCTGGCGGCGACGGGAAAACTCGGCGATGAATTCCGGACCGTGCTCTCGCGAGGCATCCGGCTGGTGACGTTTCTGGTGCTCCCATCCGCATTGGGTTTGTGTATTCTAGCGGAGCCTATCATCAGCGCGTTGTTTCAGCACGGCCGTTTCAACGCCGACAACCGCATTGTCACCGCTGCGGCGCTGCGGGGCTACGGCATCGGCCTGCTCGCCTACTCTTGGCTGAAAGTGCTGCAACCGGCGTTCTACGCCGCGGACCGCCGCTGGGTTCCGATGTTGGTGAGCTTCCTCGCCATCGTCCTGAGCGTTTCCTCGAACTGGTATCTCGTCGTCGTGCTCGGCATGGGCGTCGAGGCACTGGCGCTAACAACGAGCATCGTGGCGACCGTGAATTTTTTCATCCTCTATGTCACCATGTCCCGCATGACCGCCGGGCTGGAATCGCGCGCGCTGGTGTTCCTTTTCGCAAAACTTGGCGTCGCCGGGCTCGCCATGTCCGCCATCTGCCTGATGGCAAACCGTTATATTTTCCAGGACCTCACCGCCATGAGCGCGCTCGCCCGCGTCGGCTGGCTGGCGGTGGTCATTCCCATCGCCGGGGCGGTTTACTTCGTGCTGGCGAAACTGCTGCGCGTGGAGGAGGCCGGCGAGTTTCTGGATATCGTCCGGCGCAAGGCGGGCAAACGCGCGTGACGTTTATTTCAGCTCGCGACGCAGGGCGATAATGCTATTGCGGATTTCAAATGCGGAACTACGCACATGCTCCAAAGCAGCACGGTGGTCGGGATCCCGCTCGCTGTTGATCAGCTCCTGGCAAGCTCCCACGGACTCGTTGAGCCAGTTCAGGCAGCGCTTGAGCACGGCCAGCACGAAACCGGTTTCCGGCTCGTAGCCGCTGCCGCGGCCATTCAGCACACCGGCGAGCTTCCCGCTGACCTGCAGAAGATGGGTGATCAGAATATAAGACGGCGTGCCCGGTGCCGCATCGCGCTGGAGCACATCCATCGCCCGCATCGCCAGCTCCTGGGCCTGCGCCTGTAGCGGGTGGTCGTCCTCGTCGCCGAAAGGTTCGTCGCCGTCCGCTTCGCCGAAATCATCCTCGTTCGTTTCTTCTTCGTCGTCGAAATCGTCATCGCCGCCGCCCAGCGAGCGGTAGGCCTTGTCCTGGCCTGGAAAATCCTCGTCGCCTGCCTCATCGCGCTCGGCAAGGGCGTCCAGCAGACCGTCCCAGCCCATCACGAAGGCCTCCTTCTGCTCGCTGTCCGAGTCCTCCATGTATTTCTCCAGCACCTCCTGATAGGCGTCTGTCAGCCGATCGGATTCCTTCAAACGCTCCTCCCAGGCGAACTCGTCGAGCTCCTCGGAGGTTTCCCGCTCTGGGCCGTCCGGATCGCGGCGCCGGATCACCTGCGCCATGAAATCGCGCATCGAGTTCAGATTCGCCAGCTTCTGCGCGTCCTCCGCGTCCTCGTCCATTTCCCACTCATGCGGGGAAATCGTCAGGATGTAGCCGGAGGACTCGATCATCACCCGCCCGTTGATCTCGCTGAACCATTCGAGATAGAGCGTGTTCCGCCACTCGTAGGGAATCTCCCGGTTATTCTGATAGAGCTCATGAAATTCCTCTTCACTCACCGTGGGCACCTTGTTTTTCCGCGAGGCCGTCATGTCGCCGACGATGCCCGCCTGATCGATGTCCAGCTCCTCCGCATCCGGCACGGTCTTCGGTGAGGGATTCTCAAACTGCAGGCGGGTGCCGGCCAGATCCCGCCAGCAGTCGCCGTCCAGTGAAAGGATCAACGGCTCGTCCCTTCCGGCCAGCCAGATACGTCCCGTCGTCCTACCTTCGACGGTATTGTCAATTTCGCCGTGAGCGACGGCTTCATCGATCCTCCATGCCATGGCAAATAGTTTCCGCAATGCCAGGGGCGGCCGTCAAGCCACGTCCGCGCGATCAATAATGTTGTTTCCCCGTCAGCCGCGAGTATTCGGCCGCCAGTTCCAGTGCCTCCGCCCGGCAAAGCTCCGCCGACGGGATCATCCGCTCCCCGGCCGGGAGATTCATCTGGCGGTAAAACTCCGTGTCATCAAAGCCGATCGCCGCCGCGTCCTCGATCCGGAAACCATAGTAAATCCGCACGATCCGCGCCCAGTGGATCGCTCCGAGGCACATCGGGCACGGCTGCCCGGTCGTGTGGATTTCGCAACCAGCGAGGGAAAAAGTCCCCAGCCTCGCACATGCGTCGCGGATCGCCGTGATCTCACCGTGGGCCGTCGGGTCATTGGTGCCGATCACGCGGTTCCAGCCTTCTCCGACAATTTCACCCTCCCGCACCACCACCGCACCGAATGGTCCGCCGGCCCCGGCCTTCATTCCCTGCCTCGCCAATTCGATCGCCCTGCGCATGAAAATTTCACGATTTTTCATGGCAGGTAGCATCTCATTCGCATCGGAAAACCGCGATCCAAATATTTTTTTCCGCCCGAAATCCCATTATATATAAGGGAATTCCGGGTGAGTGCCGAATTGATCACTGGTCATTACAGAAAAAACCACGCAATTATTCTTCGAATCTTTATTACCAACATGTCCACCAGAATCGAACTCTCCCCTGACACTAAAACGCGGAAGCATTCCGCCGATGCAATCAACCGTGCGATGGCCCGTTTTCCCCTGATCGTCGAGATCCTCGGACAACTGAGCGAGGCGCAAGTCCCTTTCCCCGGCGATGACGATCTGCACCACGGCTGCGACCGCACGCTCACCACCATGCTGGCCGAACTCGCCAGAGTCGAACCCGCGCCACCGGGCAAATCCTCGAAAGCCGAGGAAAACGCCCGCGGCTGGCTGAAAGGCGACAAGACGGTGCGCCTGATCGACGCCGACAAGCTCGAACGCATCCAACAGTTCATCGACCGGGTCCTTGGCGAAGAGGCGAACTGAGTTGCGCGGGCACAACTTCAAGCAAGCGCTGAATTCAGCCGCCAGTTTGATCTTTGCCGTAGAAGGGTTCGCCAAGTTTTCCGAGAGCGTTCAAGCGTTCCGAATTTTCACCGCAAAGGACGGGGAAAAGGAGATTACTTCACGAAGAAGTGGTCCACACTTGAAACTCCTGCTCCAGATCCAGCCCTCCCCATCCAGCCCGGATACAACGAGGGAGCCGTGGCGATGGAACTTGTGCGATCCGGCAGATTCCAAATTCCTACCAGAGCAGCGTTCGCGGTTCCGTCCACACCGATGTTAAAGACACTAAAGACCGCATCTACTTTTCCCGTGGCATCCTTGATCAGATTCAACTCAAATACATAATATCCTGAGGGATTCGTCCCGGCAAGGGTTCCAAACCGCACTCCGCCGAGGCGTAGTTTATATTTTTAATGTTGATCACGGGTCCGCCAGCGGGGGTGAAGGCACCTGTAGGGTAAACGATGTTCATTGCCACATTCCGGTCTTGCCCGAGAAGGGGACCGATAGCTCCGAGAAGGAGCGCGAGTGACAACGCCATTTTAAGGCGCTGGCCATGATGGTAGGCCGGGCGCTTTTTTAGAGCGACTTTCGGTCACGGGAGGAGTCAGGATTTTTCCTCACATGGAAGCAATTCGAGATCGGGGAACCACTGGCTTGAAGAACCGGCATCACTGGGATATCCGGTGAAGCTTCCAGCAATCGTGGATTTGCCTTTTCCATGGCGGGATGTTTCGCCAAGTTGAAACCGCAATGACAGAGACCCCGAAACTTGTCCGAGACGATCCATGGCTTGAACCGCAGCAGGGCGTGATCGAGCGACGGATGAGGCAATTTACCGAAACGCTGGCCGCCATCGAAAGTGGATCCAAGTCACTCGCCGCCCATGCCACCGGCCACAAGTACGTCGGCATCCATTACCACAAGACCGCGGATATCTGGACCGTGCGCGAGTGGGCGCCGGGCGCGAAGGCGATTTCCTTGATAGGTGATTTCAATAACTGGAACCGCGAGGCGCACCCGCTGGCACCATCGAACTCGGGAATCTGGCAGCTCGAACTTCCCGGCGACGCCCTCGCCCACGGACAGAAGGTGAAACTCCACGTTCACGGCGCGGACGGTTCCCGCCGCGACCGCATTCCCGCGTGTATCCGCCGCGCGGTGCAGGATCCGGCGACCCACGACTACTGCGGCCAGATCTGGAACACGCCGCATCCGTATGTTTGGAAAAACGAGTTTGATCCTTCATCTATCAAATCGCCGCTGATCTATGAATCCCACGTCGGCATGGGCGGCGAGGAACCGCGGGTGCACACCTACCGCGAGTTTGCGGATTCCGTGCTGCCGCGCGTGGTGAAGGGCGGCTACAACACCCTGCAGCTCATGGCGGTGCAGGAGCATCCGTATTATGGCTCGTTCGGCTATCATGTCTCGTCGTTCTTCGCGCCGTGCTCGCGCTTCGGCACGCCGGAGGATTTGAAATACCTGATCGATACCGCACACGGTCACGGGCTGGCGGTTCTGTTGGACGTCGTCCACTCGCACGCGGTGAAAAACATCGCGGAAGGCCTTAACAATTTCGACGGCTCCGGCCACCAGTATTTCCATGATGGCCCGCTCGGCGATCATCCGGGCTGGGACTCGAAATGTTTCGACTACAGCCGCCCGGAAGTCCGGCAGTTTCTTCTGTCAAACGTCCGCTACTGGCTCGAAGAGTTCCGTTTCGACGGCTTCCGCTTCGATGGCGTCACGTCCATGCTCTATTACTCGCGGGGCATGAAATCCTTCGGCAGCTATGACGACTATTTCGGCGGCGACGCGGACGAGTCGGCGATACTCTATCTGAAATTGGCGAACAAGCTGATCCAGGAATTCAAGCCCGGCGCCATTTCCATCGGCGAGGACATGTCCGGCCTTCCCGGCCTCTGTCGGCCGATCAAGGATGGTGGTGTAGGTTTTAATTTCCGGCTCGCGATGGGCATTCCGGACTACTGGATCAAACTGCTCAAGCACAGCCGCGATGAGGATTGGAACCTTGACGAACTCTGGGGCGTGCTTGCGAACAGACGCTCCGGCGAGGCCACCATCGCCTATGCCGAGAGCCACGACCAGGCGCTCGTCGGCGACAAGACGCTCGCCTTCTGGCTGATGGATAAGGAGATGTATTGGCACATGGGGAAAAACGACCCGCATCCGGTCATCGAGCGCGGCATCGCCATGCACAAGCTCATCCGACTGGTCACACTGGTGTTAGGTGGCGAGGGTTTCCTCACCTTCATGGGCAACGAGTTCGGCCATCCCGAGTGGCTGGATTTCCCTCGCGAGGGCAACGGCTGGTCCTATCACTACTGCCGCCGGCAATGGTCGCTGGTGGACAATCCGGATTTGAAATACGGCTGGCTCGCGGAGTTCGACAGGCAGTTGATGGAATTCGCCAAGGAACACGACGTTCTATCAAAGCCACCGGCCCAGCTCATGTTCATCGATCACGGCCAGAGGATCCTCGTCGCCGAGCGCGGCAACCTCGTCTTCGTCTTCAACTTCTCCGTTGATAATTCGGTCTTCGGCTATCCGATCCACGTTCCGAGCATGGACACACGCGAGCTCGTGCTCGATACCGATCTGACAGAAACCGGCGGACACGGCCGTGTCGATCACAGCTTCGACTATCCAGTCTCGCCGGACGGATTGATGCAAATCTACACCCCATCCCGCAGCGGACTGGTGTTCGCGAAAAAAGCCTGATCGCTGGACATGAAAATTACCAAAGTTTGCTGCCAGGGCTGCGGCGCGGATCTGCAGATAGATGAAACAATCCGCTACGTCACGTGCAACTACTGCAACGCACGCTTGGAAATCGTGCATGACACCACCGTCACGCACTCCCGGCAACTCGACAAAATCGAGCGCACCACCGATCACCTTGCCAGCAAACTGAAGGTCCTCGAACTCCAGAACGACATCG
Source organism: Verrucomicrobiales bacterium (assembly GCA_038204755.1). Classification (GTDB taxonomy): domain Bacteria; phylum Verrucomicrobiota; class Verrucomicrobiia; order Verrucomicrobiales; family Akkermansiaceae; genus Luteolibacter. Next base: position 9,679 of record JBBRCO010000023.1, on the reverse strand, counting down.
AAAGCCTCGACCGCGAGTGGGAAAAATTCCGCGAAGCCGTGCTGCCGCGTGGCCAACAGGGCCAACTCCGTGAGCCCTCCGCCGGGACCGCCATTCTCACCGGAATCCTCGGCATCGGTTTGGGAATCGTCCTGCTCATCGCAGCCATTGCGAACAGGGAATTCGGCTGGGCCTTCATGTGCCTGCCGGTTTTCGCCATCGGAATCTGGATCACGAGGAACAGCGGTGAAAAGGCCGATGACTATCAGACCCAACGCCTGCGCTATTCCACCGCCCGCAAATCGCTGGTGCAACGTTTGGAGCGTGCGCGTGGCTGAACTCCGCCGCGCCGCATTTCAAATCGCCGGGAATCATTTAAGAAACCCGTAGTTTATTCTTTTCCAAACCCGCCCAACGCGGTATGCCGGACGCATGAAATACCTCATCGTTCTCATGGCGGCGCTGGCCCTGAATTCCTGCAACACTTTCATCGGCATCGGCCGCGACACGAAGCAGGGATACGAGTGGACCAAGTCGAAATTCCAAGGCACCGGCGGCGACCCGCAAGACACGTCTGGCGCACCGGTTTATTGATTGCCGACTGGTTATCAGTGATTGGGGAAAGTTTCGGGTTTCGCAAAGCTTGTAGCTCTGCTTTGATGTGGCGTGACTTTTGCCAGTAAAATCACCATCACCCGGATCTGCCTCGTTCCGGTGTATGCCGTTTTGGCGCTGCTATATGGGAACTCCGTGAAAAACGGCCAACCCGTCGAGACCCTGCGCTGGTGGGCACTCGGCGTTTATGTGGCCGCCGCATCGAGCGATGGCATCGACGGCTGGATCGCGCGCCGTTTCAACCAGATGTCAAAATTCGGAGCGTTCATCGATCCCATCGCGGATAAGGCGCTGCTGCTAACAGGCGTGATCGTGCTCAGCATCGTCGATTGGGGGAAAAACGGCTGGGGGCTGCCACTATGGTTCGCCGCCATCGTCATCCTGCGTGACTGCATCATCATCGGCGGGATCAGGATTTTGTGGAACCACCATCGGGAGGTGAAATTCGCGCCGCACTGGACGGGCAAGGTCTGCACGGTCACGCAGATGTTCGCCATCGGCTGGGTCATGCTCAAGGTCGTCGATCTATCACCCGTCTATCCGTGCGTGGTCGCGGCGGTTTTCACCATTTGGTCGAGCATCGCCTATATCCGCCAGGGATGGGAAATTTTGCAAGGGCGCGCGCCGTCTAGTCGGGCAGCTTGATCTTCTCGCCGAGATGGATCGGGCGGGTATCGAGGAAATTGATGTCCAGCCACATTTTCACACGGGCACCAATCTCGCGGATCTTCGTTTTCATGCCGATGTGGCTCTCCACGTCCTGCGCGTTGAAACCGTATGCGTCGATGCCGTTGGCCTTGGCGATGTAAACCGCGCGCTCGTTCTGGAACCGCTGGCTGATGAAAAGGATCGAGGTCACTCCGAAAATTTCCTTCGCCCGCACCACGGAATCAAACGTCCGCAGTCCGGCGTAGTCGCAGACGATGCGGTTGGCCGGGATCCCTCGCTGCACCAGGTCCTGCTTCATTTTCTCAGGCTCGTTATAATAACGGCTGCGATTGTCGCCCGAGACGATCAGCGTCTTGAGTTTCCCCTCTTTCCAGACTCTAACCGCCGCATCGATCCGATAGCGGAAATACGGATTCTCATTGCCGTTCACCCGGTCCGTCGTTCCGAAAACCAATCCCACCGTCGTCTGCGGGACTGCGGAAACATCGTCGAACAAACGTCCGCGCGACGCCCACATCGCCGTGATGTTCGCGTATGCCACCACCGCGCAGAAGACGAGAACCATCACTAACAAAAAGCGCGCGCCCCTCCGGAACCAACGCACCCATCCACCTTTTCCCACCGCCTTCATGAACTCTTCGCCGTGGTAACTTCCACCGCCTGCCGCGGCCAATGCAGCAGGGATTTCATCGTGTCCGCGAAACCGCCGATGAGCGGCTCCTCCGGTGCGATGACCCGCAGCCGGTGCGCCGACTCCACAAAATGGATCTCGTTGAATCGCCCGGCCAGTTCGCCATCCACCTGCACCGGCACCTCACGATCCGATTTTACCGTGAATTCCTCGGTCTGGAAATACGTCGTCGATGCCATCAGATCGATGCCACCGGTCGCCAGGCCGCGCAGGGAATCCAGCACCAGCTTGTAGCCGGACTCCTTGTAAACGAGCACATCCAGCTTCGAGTCATGGTTGCTCGCATTGCGGAAAAACTTGAACGGGCCGCCGTAGAGCGCGCCGTTTCCAGCCAATACCGCCACGCCTTCCTCGCGCCGTCCGTCCGGGCAGATTACCTCGATCTTCGGCGGCTTATCACCCAGCACCTTCATTCCTGCTAGCAGATAGGCGAGCGGACCTAGCAGTTTTTTCGCCTCCCACGTCGTTTCCTCGATCACCAGCGCGTCGAATCCCACACCCGCCATCTGCACGAAGGGCGCGCCGTTCGCCTCGAACAAATCCACCTCCCTCACGAATCCGCGCTCGATCACAAGAAAGGCCTTCTCCAGCGAATCGAACGGAATCCCCATCTCCCGGGCGAAAACATTCATCGTCCCCGCAGGCAACACACCGAGGACCGTTTTCGATCCCGCCAGCCCGTTTACCACCTCGTTCAGGGTGCCGTCTCCACCTGCGGCAATCACCACCGGCTCGCCCTCACGGGCGAATCGCGCCGCCAGCTCGCGGGCCTCGCCAGCGTGATTCGTGGCATACATCGCGAACCGGTTCGCATGCGCCATCAGGAAACGCAGCATCCTTTCCCCCTTCTGGCTGCGCGCCTTCGGGTTGAAAATCAGCGGATACCGGTGCGGTTTCTCCATGGCGGATTCTTCACCCATCGCAGCCCCCTCCGCAACCCGTTTTCACCCCAACGCCTCCATCACCTTGTCCACCGGCAGGCCCATGACGTTTTCAAAACTCCCTCGGATTTCCGAGATGACCCGCCCGCCGTGTTCCTGAATGCCGTAGGCACCAGCCTTGTCCAGAGGATCGACCAACAGGAAATACTCGTTGATCGCCGCTTCATCGAGCTCGCGGAAAACCACGGCGGTCAGGTCGTGGAAAAATTTCCGCGTGGCATCCGGATAGATCACGCAGACTCCGGTGCAGACCTGATGGGTGCGGCCGGACAGACGCCGCAACATCGCCCGCGCCTCTTCGAGATCGGATGGTTTTCCCAGCGGCAGATCGTCGATGAACACCAGCGTGTCGGCGGCGATCACCGTCGCATCCGGCCGGACCAGCGCCACGGCATCCGCTTTCAGGCCGGCGTTCAACTCGCAAAGCACATCCGGCTTCAGCGAGGCATCGTGGATTTCCTCCGCAGGGGAAACGACGACTTCAAAAACCACACCCGCTCGCGCTAACAATTCACTGCGGCGGGGAGAGGCGGAGGCGAGCACAATTGGCATGGCGCATCCTTGCTACGAAACCGCGCCCGTTCAACCCCAACGTCCGCCGGTTTCAGCCACCCGGGGCAGGGCAAACCGCGATGTTCTAAACCCGCAACTGACTAACAAATTTTTCTACCCAGCGGGAACATCCGGAGAATCAGGGTGCAGCCGAGAGAAACCGCAAACACAAGGATCATGGTGACCGCCATCCATCCTCCGCTCAGAAGATCCACCTCCGTTCCCCGGCACAATCTGCAGAACAACCAGATAAAAAAAGGATGGACCAGATAGATACCCGGCGAGCACATTCGAAAATGGAGAATGAAACTATGAGACCCGCTAGTATCAGCCAGTCACGCCGGTCACACGGTTTAGAGAATCTCAGCTTCGCAAGATAGGGGATTAATAACAACAGGATGAAGTACATGCTGAGATACCACAAATGCTGGTAAACAGGGCCGTATGCCACGAACTGCCGCGCCACTTCCATGATCGACAACTTCATCGCCACCACGTCAAAAGCCGCATAGAAGATGGTCCAGCTCAGAATGACCGGTAGAAACCGGACGAACTTTTTCCTATAAAAGGCTACCGGATCGGAATCACGGGCAATCATCAATGCTCCGGAAATCATCGCGAAGACAGGAACGGCAGCCCTGCTGGAGCCATTCATGAAATTGGCCGGCCACCATTCCCACGACGGGATCGGATTGAAGCGCGCATAGGCCTCGCCACTCACATGGATGGCCACGACCGCCAGGCATGCCAGCAACCGCAGTTCATCCAGCCATGCGGTCCGTATGGCCGGTCGGGAACCGGCGGCGGCTTCTCTGCGATCCGCAGTCTTGGTTTCAGGCGTTATCGGTTCTCAGGATTGGCATGGATCACGCCGCGCTTCCGGGCGCGGACCCGGAGTCCTTGCTTCTGCCGGTAACCTGCTTCATCTGCCTCTAGCAGACCAGCCGGAATGTCATCGCTGCTCCTCCAGCCCCTGCATTTCCTGCTGCATGTATTCCATCAGACGCTGCATGTCGCCGAGGTGGCGGCGCATCCGTTCCTCGCCACCATGCATCATCCGGCCTTGCGGAGCCGCTCTGCGGGTGGGAACCCGCGCGTCCTCATCGGTCTGGCGGACTTGGGCGATCGCAGGATCACCCGCCGGTTTTTTGAGAAGATCCTCCACCGCCGCCGCCGGCATGACAAACGAGCGCGTGCGGTCGGCGCGGGCCATCGTGATGCCGATCGCGCGGCCTTTCAAATCCACCACCGGTCCTCCGATCTGGTTGGGCTTCGGCCGCATGTCGGTCTGGATGGCGTGGGTGAACGAGTCACGCACGTCGCTGATCGGGCCGCCCATGCGCTCCATCTGTTGGAGACGTTCGCCGGAAAACTGCTGCAGCTTCGGACGATTTCCCAATACGACCTCGACGCGGTTTTTCGCGCCACCGTTATCAATCAGCAGCGAAATCTTGTCGCCCGGCTGCACGCCGGTCAGCGCGTTTTTCAATTCCAACAGTCCTGAAATCGGCCGCTCGCCCACTCTCAGAATTACACTGCCCGGCTTCAATCCGGCAGCCGCAGCTCCCGAATCCGCGGCGATTTTCTCGATCTTCACGCCGGGCCCGGCGAATCCGGCAGTCCCGATCACGCCGAGGAACGATTGATCTGTATCGCGCAAATTCCGCTCCGCCACGCTGACCACGCCGAACGCGGCAGGCCGTCCGTCCGGTTGTGAGGCAACCATGAAACTGCCGAGCTGCGGTTGCTCAAACGACCACTTCACCGGCGTCAACGGGCTGCCCTGGATTTCCAACAGCGCCAGATCCTCATCCTCATACACCCCGGCCAACTTGACGGTCCGCAGCTCGGTGCCAGCGGCTTCTACCCGCAGATTGCCGGACGCGCGGGCGACCTCGCTCCACTTCGTTAGAATTTTCGAGCCATCGCCGACGACGGTGCCATACGACATCCGCCGCGTGCCGGACCAGATCCGGACGGTGGATTTCGCCACATCCGTTAGCGCCGGCATGACGGCATTGTTGAATTCATCCGCCTGCTGGTCCACCGCCTGGCGTTCCTCCGGGCGGAGCAGCGGGATGTCATCCTCCGCGTGCAGGGCACCGGGAAGCAGCAAAGCTGCGAGAAAATATCCGATCGATTTCATGTCCTTGGATTCGAGTGTGAAATGTTAGCGTTCTTCGTAAAGATCAGCCCGGCGGCCGAGGGTGACATTGAGATCCGCGCTGCGGGCCTCGCGCATGACCTGGAGCTTGATCTTATCGCCCGCCTCGCGCTTCGCGAGCATCACGGTGAGCTCGCGGAAATTTTTCACCGGCTTGCCGTCGATCCCTTGGATCAAATCACCGATCCGCACTCCCGCCGCCGCAGCCGGGGATTTCGGAGCGACTTCGCCGACGACCACTCCACGAGTGCCACGACCATCCTGCGCGCCGATTCCGAGCACAGGCATTTCCGGATTCGCAAATGGATTCATCTGGAGCTGCCCCCACGCCTCACCAGCTAACAAGCGATCCCAGTCCTGGCGGAATCCGTCGATGCCCGCGTGGTTGTTGTTCGTTAGGGAAACGCCGATGGATGAGTTGATGCCGATGATTTTTCCATTGAGATCGAAAAGCGGACCACCCGAGTCGCCGCCGATGAGCGTGCAGTCCGTGGTCAGGAAATTGCCCGGTCCTTTCGAAACGACACGGCCGAACCTAACGGGTGGCGTGCGCGCCGCATCGAATCCCGCCGAGTGGCCGAGGGCGATCACCCAGTCACCAGCCTGCAGCGGCTTCGACGAGCCCATGCCCGCGAAGGGCCATGGGCCTTGCCTGGTGATCTTCACCAGCGCGATATCCTTGGAGTAATTCGCGCCCAGCACTTTTCCCTGAACCTGCATACCATCCGGGAAAACCACCGTAAGTTCCTCCACGCCCTGGACGACATGAGCGGCCGTTAGGATCAGCCCGTCGGCGTTGGTGATCACGCCGGAGCCGGACGAACCGGTCGCCTCGGCGATCAGCGCCACCGTGGCGGGCATGACTTTTTTGGAAACCTCCTCCACCTTGGATTCGAGTTTCACAAGATCAGTGAGGTCATGGATCGGCTCGCGTGCTTGGGAAATTCCGGCTCCGGGGACCAGCCACAGGCCAGCACAGAGGAGGGAAAAAATTGGAATCATTTTCATGGTTTACAAGTTTTGAAACGACACCCAGTCCGCATTTCGTCTGACAATAATACGTGGTGGATCGCGGGCGGAGCTTCGCATATCATGCGCCACGAAGATGCCAAAACGCAACCCGCCAGAAACCAACAAACTCCGCGAAAAGACACCTGCCGCCCGACTCTCGCGCGGCCCCGGAGCGGTCTCACTCCTGATCTTCTGGCCGTTTCATTTCCTCAATCTCCTCACCCGCCCGCTCTTCGGGCCGTTGAAATTCCTCGCGCGCCTCGTCGGCTATCCGGCCCTCATGGGCCTCTACGCGCTCGTTTTCCTCGCCATCTTCTACGGATTCCGTGCGAAGAGCTACGATCTCTCGAAAATCCACGCCATGCCCGAGCGCTCCATCATCCATGACCGCCTCGGCGAGGAAATCGGCCGCATCCACGGCGAGAAACGCTCGGTCGTGCCGCTCCAACAGGTTTCCGAAAATTTCCGCAAGGCCATCCTCGCCCGTGAGGACGAGCGCTTCTATCGCCACAGCGCCATCGACCTCATCGGCATCGTCCGGGCCGTCCTGAAAAACCTGAGCGGCAAAAAAGAAGGGGCATCCACCATCACCCAGCAACTCGCGTCCGACATCTTCAAGCTCAAGGAAGGTGAAAACCACGACACGCTGCGCCAGCTCAACCGCAAGTGTCTCGAAATCGCCATCGCCTTCCGCCTCGAATCCTCGCATCAAAAAGACGAAATTCTCGAAGCCTACATCAACCAGATCAACTGGGGAAGATCGATCAAGGGCATTGGCGAGGCATCGCGCATCTATTTCGAAAAACACCCGTCCGAACTAACGCTTTCACAATCCGCCCTTCTCGCCGGCATTGTCCGTGGCCCGGATTCCTTCAATCCCTTCAGGTCGATGGACGCCGCCACCCGCGAACGCAACACCACCCTCGGGCGCATGGTGAACGCCGGCGTCATCAGCCGCGCCGAGGCGGATGCCGCAAAACTGGAGCCCATCGAAGTGCGCCCCATCGGCCGCCGCGACTCCGAGGAATCCTACGCCATGGACGCCATCCGCCGCGACCTTGAGGAGATTCTCGAAAAGGAAAACCTCGAGCTCGGCGGCCTCAACATCACCACCACCATCGACCTCCGCATCCAGCGCAAGGGCGAGGAAGCGCTCGATAAAAAACTCCGCGAAATCGAGCGGCTTGGCGGCTATCCGCACCAAACGCGCACCGCTTGGAACGCCCTTCCTGCCGAAAAACGCGGCGACCCGGAATACCTCCAGGGCGCCGCCGTCGTCGTGGAAAACCGCACCGGTGCCGTGCTCGCCGTGATCGGCGGGCGCGACGCTAACGAATCCCGCTATAACCGCGCCATCCAGGGCGGACGCCAGCTCGGCTCGATCTTCAAGCCCTTCGTCTATCTGGCCGCCTTCGACGCCGGCCTCCGCCCCAGCACCAGCATCAGCGACGGCCCCATCCAGCGCGGAGAAATCAAAGGAGCCGGCGGTTGGCGGCCTGATAACTCCGACGGAAAATTCGGCGGCATGCAGCCCGTTTCCTACGGCCTCATCCACTCCAGAAACACGATGTCCGTCCGCGTCGGAAACTACGCCGGGGTGGAAAAAGTGAAGGAAGTCACCCGCATGGCCGGCTTCAGCAGCACCATGCCGGATAGCCCGGTTTCCTTCCTCGGCACCTGGTCGGCCTCGCCGTGGGAAGTGGCCAGTGCCTACACCATTTTTCCTAACGACGGCGTCCGCTATCGTCCCTATCTTATTTCTGAAATCAAGGACCGCGACGGCAACGTGCTCTACACCACTCCGCCGCTGCCCTACAAAGCCGCCAACGCCGGTTCCGCCTGGTCCATCTCCCGCATCCTCGAGGAAGTCACCACCAGCGGCACCGCCGCATCGGTCTCCCGCCTCGGATTCGATAAACCCTGCGCTGGCAAAACCGGCACCACCAATGAATTCAAGGACGCCTGGTTCGTCGGCTACACCTCCACCCTGACATGCTGCGTCTGGTGCGGCTTCGACACCCCGAAAAAAACCATCCAGGGCGGCTACGGAGCCACCCTCGCGCTGCCAGTCTGGGTGGACATCATGAAAACCGCCGACCGCCTCAACTACAAAGCCGGCAAGCTCAACAGCAAGGTCAACCTCGTGAATATGGAACTCTGCCGCCTCTCCACAAAACGCGCCACCCCCGGCTGCCGCGCCGAAGGGCAGGCCTACACCGACCGCGTCCCCGCCGACATCGCCCTTCCCGAAAACGACCTCTGCCCCATCCACCCTGCCAGGGCCCTCGCCGTCGATGAATCCGCAGTGCCCGCCCCGAATGACACCCCGCTCCGCGCCCAACCCGTCACCCTGGACGCGCCGCCGATGAAAGCGCTTCCCGTCGAGGAGGAAGACACCCCGCCGCTCAAAGCGATGCCGGTGGAGTGATCCCAAGTGGGCCACACGATCCCCTGTGCAGTCTTCCGCGGAGGTGCATCCCAGCATTTCCAAAGCGCGCATGCCTGGCAGGCTGCTCATGTGATAGCTCGTCTCGCGGCGGATCGTTTCGTCCAGAATGTTCGATCAGGTCAAAAAGAATCATCGCGCCCTTTGGGGAAGATGGAATTTTGGATAGCCGTCATTTTTTACCCTTCGTCAGCCGCGCGTTCACTTCGGGGCTGACGTTGGCGCTGCCGAGCCACGTCTGTGCGGTTTCCGGGTCGTTCTGGGACCAGATCCGCCATGCGTGGATGAGGGCGTCATCATGGATTCCAGGATCTGAAATCCGAGCGATCATGCGCATGGCGTCTTCAGGCTGGTCATCAGCTAACACCCCGCTGGCAAGTTTCCTGAAATGGTCCGCCTGCCCGCCTGAGGGTTGTTTTCCCACCCACGCCGCGAGTTCTACGGGTGAAAGGGCGGCCCAGGTCCTGATGGACTCGTCGATGGCTTCCGTCTTTTCCTCGGAATCGGGCAGGCTCAAGCTCCACTCCACGGCCTTGACCGGCTCGGAACCAGCCCACGACTGGGCGAGCGCGGGGATCGCACTGCTGCGGGTGTCTCCTTGTGGAAACCGT
>JBBRCO010000022.1:0-31817 GCA_038204755.1 Verrucomicrobiales bacterium | reverse complement strand
CACGGGCTGGCCGACAAATGGTATCCCCACCAGGAAAGCATCCGTGTACCGCTCATCATCTGGGATCCGCGCATGGCCAGGACCCGCCATGGAACCATCAATGATAACATTGTCCTGAACGTGGATCTGGCTCCGACGATTCTAGCGGCGGTGGGGATCAATGCTCCTGGACGGATGCAAGGCCGTGACTTTGCACCGCTGTATCTCGCCACGAATCCACCCGCGTGGCGCACGGAATATTTTGAGGAACATGAGACCATTCGGAGCACCGACTTCATTCCGGCCTCGAAGTCCCTCGTGCGAAAAGACTGGAAGTATTTTTATTGGCCGGACTTCAAGCGTGAACAGCTCTTCGACCTCCGAAATGACCCTCATGAGGAGCATGACCTGGTGAACGACCCTGCGCATAAGGAACGATTGGTCGAGATGCGCGGGCGTTTCGCGGAGCTTGAATCGGCGGCCCGATAGAAGTCTCCAAGGGGAAGGGGAGTTCCTCCCCGATGCGGATCCGGAATCGGTGTGGACCAATCAATCACGTGCTTTGCAAGAAATGACGCGAAACATTAAAAGAAATACGCTTGTGATCATTGAGCGCGACGTCCTGATCGGCTAATTATTTCTGCTGACCAGCAACATGAGGTGGCCAACGCTCCGGAAGTTGCCGATTCGATGATCCAAGGTGAACCGCTCACCGCTTTAAGGGTGAGGCCCGAATTTCCGAATTTTGACACAATCGACAAACCCAACCAATGAATGACATTTCCGCATTCTGCTGCGACGAACCGGTCACTCGTCCGCCAAGACGTTTTGGCATGGTGGTGGGTCTTCATCCCGATCATCTCGACGAATACCGCCGGCTTCACGCCGAAGACCAGCCCGGCGTCCGTGATCTGTTGACGAAGTATCATCTCCGCAACTTCTCCATCTTTCTCCACCCGATCGGGGTGAGGTGGTATGAGTTCGGTTATTATGAATACACCGGCGACGACTTGGCTGGGGATATGAAAAAACTCTCCGCAGAACCGCGCAACCGGGCATGGCTCGAAGTGTGCGATCCCATGCAACTGCCGCTTGAGGGCGAGACCGGCTGGGCAATCATGGAGCAGGTGTATTTCAACGCCTGAACGCCGCAGACGGCACCAACGACAATACTTGAACAACGCTCCCGCAGTCGCAGAAGAAGAATCACTCAGAACATGAAATCCATCGTACAAACCACGCGCCGCCAGTTCCTCAAGGCATCTCTCACCACCGTCGGCACGGTGGTTGCCGGGCCACAGATCATCCGGGCCGAGACACTTGGCAACGCGGCCAAGGACGCCGCGAATTCCCGCATCGGCATGGGATTCATCGGCATGGGCAAGATTTCCGAGGGACATCTGAGAAGCTTCGCCGACATGAAGGGCGTGCAGCCGCTCGCCGTGTGCGACGTGAGGGACTGGCAATTGAAAAAAGCCGTCGGCGTGCTCAAGGAAAAAGGTCATGAAGGCATCCAGGCAACGTCCCGGTTCGAGGAGGTTCTTGCCAATCCGGACGTCGATGCGGTGTGCGTGGCCACGCCGGACCACTGGCACGTCGCCATCGCCATCGCGGCGATGAAGGCGGGCAAGGATGTTTATGTGGAGAAACCGATGGCTCTAACCATCGAGGAAGGCAAGGCGATGGTGGCTGCGGAGAAAAAATACGGCCGCATCGTGCAGGTCGGATCGCAACAGCGCTCGCAGGTGTATTTCCGCACGGCGGCCGATCTGGTGCGCAACGGCCTGATCGGCGAAGTGAAGGAAATCTACTGCCGACTTGGTGAATTCCCCCTCCCGCCGGAGAAGGAGCAGATCGTCGCCGTGCCCGAGGGATTCGACTACGACCGCTGGCTCGGCCCCACGCCTTATTACGAGTATTCCGAGAACCGGGCGCTGGGCGGTTATGGCGGCGGCTGGCGCTGTTACTGGGACTATGGCAGCCGCAAGTTCGGCGACTGGGGTGCGCACCACTTCGACATCGTCCAGTGGGCGCTGGGCCGCGACGAGACCGGTCCGGTCGAGTTCATACCGAAAGGCTTCGAGGGTGCCGAGCACCACCACTTCCGCTATGCGGATGGCATCACGGTATGGCGCGACAAGAAGCCTGACTACGACCACATGATCCGCTTCATCGGCACCGAGGGCGAGGTGCATGTGAGCCGTGGCAAGATCGATACCCTGCCGAAGGAACTGGTGCGCCACCGCTTCATCGGCAACGACGTTCAGGTGTATGAGTCCAAGGACCACCGGCAGAATTTCATCGAATCGATCAAGTCCCGGAAACCGACCATCTGCCCGGCGACTGTCGGCCATCGCTCGGGGGCCATTTGTCAGGTCGCCGCGATCGCCCAGCGTCTTGGCCGGGCGCTCAAGTGGGATCCGGTGGCCGAAAAAATCACCGGCGACGCCGTGGCGGAAGCCATGCAGGACCGCACTCGCCGCAAGGGATATGAGCTGCCGTCGGTGGCGTGATGCGTGCGAAATGGTTCAACGCCGCCCCTGATGCGATTTGGGAAGACGATTGAGATCTACCCCTATATCGACCCTGCACCCATGGGGTTTCCGGCAATACATGTGTCGCTTTTGATTAATTTAAATACGCGCAAACGTTTGATTTTGCCCGTGTCTTTGTGTAACATTCGTCCGCTGGACAGCAGCTGCGGTCGCGGTTGGTGTCCTGAAATAACCCTATTCGGCCTTCAGCTTTCCCATGCATCCCTTGCTTCGATTTTTGCCCGCGACACTCGCGATGTTAGCCATTCTGGTTCCATGCATCGCAGCGGCCCAGAACACCGCCCCCGTGGCGAGCAACGTGCAGATCGCCGGTGACGCGTTCCTGGGAAGCGCTCTCAATGGAAGTTACACCTACGTCGATGCCGAAAGCGACGCCCAGGGTGCCAGTTTGTTCCAGTGGTTCCGCAGCGCGGATGATGTCCCCGATGGAAGCGACACCGCCATTCCCGGAGCCACCGCACCGACATATGGCATCACGCTGGCGGACCGTGGCACGTATCTTTTCTATCGCGTCACGCCGGTCGCCACCACCGGTAGCGCCACCGGCGGTCCCGTCCACAGTGCGCCCGTTTTCGTTTCGCCGTTGGCGAAGTTCGTTCAAAAGCTCGCCACTGGCACTGCTCAGAAGATTGTTTTGTATGGAACCAGCCTCACCGCCAACGGCGCGTGGGTTTCCCAATTGAAAAGCGCGGTCCAGAGCGCTTATCCGGGGACCGCCACCTGGGTGAACAGCGGCGGTTCCGGCCAAGCCTCGGATTGGGGTGTCGCCAACTTGCAAACCAAGGTTATCAACCAGAATCCCGACACCGTGTTCATCGAGTTCTCGATGAATGACGCCGCCACCAGTCTCAATATCACCCGCGAGCAGGCACGGGCCAATCTGACTACCATTGTCAACGGCATCCGCGCCGCCAATCCACAGTGCGAAATCATCCTCCAGATCATGAATCCGCCGGACCGCCGCGCTGGCGACTCCTTCAGTCCGCGCACCGACCTCGCAAAATACCAGCAGGATTACCGCGATTTCGCCGCTCTCAACAGCCTGATGTGCATCGACCACATGCCCGCTTGGCAGGGTCTGCTCGACAAGGGATCGGTCGCCTACCGCGTCTATGTTACGGACGGGGTGCATCCCAGCGCCGATGGTTTGGCGCTCTACATGACTCCCGTTCTGCTGCACGCCCTCGGTGTTCCGGCTCCGTCCAGCCAGGTCCCGGCAATCATCATCGACAATACGGACTCCGCGCCGGCCATGGTTTTCAACGGCTCATGGACCATCAGCACTACCAACACCGGCTTCATCGGCACGAATTACGTACACGATGGAAATGCCGCCAAGGGCACCAGGTCCGCCGTTTACACTCCCACGATTCCGGCGACAAAGTCCTATCCGGTTCTTCTCCGTTGGACGTCCTTCACCAACCGCGCGACCAACCTGCCGGTCACCATTAATTACTCGGGCGGCTCGCAAGTCATCCAGATCAATCAGCAAAGCAACGGCGGGACTTGGTATAAACTTGGGGATTTCCCTTTTGCCGCCGGAACCACCGGCAATGTCACCATCGGAACCACCGGAACCAGCGGGTTCGTCGTCGTCGATGCGCTCGGCATCGGGAAAGCACCTCGCGAAGTGAGTCTACGCATAGACAACGCGAGGGCGCAGGAGCCCGTGGCGGCCGGCGGCACCGTGCGGAAAAGTTCGATCTTTGTCTGGATTCCCGAACCTGCCGTGGAACCTCTCACCGTTTACCTCAATTCCTCCGGAGGCACCGCCGCTGCCGGCAGCGACCATGTTGCGCTTCCCGGCTCCATTACCATTCCGGCCGGAAAAACGTCAGCCTCGGTTGATATGACTCCACTTCCTGACGCGCTGGACGAGGGCGACGAAACCTTCCGGGTTTCCGTCGTTCCCCACTCGAGCTACACCCTCGGTGCTCCGGTCGAAGCGAGTATTTTCATCGAAAACAAACTGCCCGCGTTGATTTCGGAGCCTTTCAGCGGCCCTGCCACCTCATTGAATGGAAAGGCAGCGGACGTCTTCTCTCCCGCCATCACCAGCAGCGGCGGATCCACCGCCTGGATCGCATCCAGCGCTTTCCTACAGAACGGCTCGATCAACGGCGGCACCGCGTCCGCCTACCTCAATATCGGCAACTACCTCAACAACACCAAGGGAACACCCGATGGGAAATTCGCCCTCACCATAACTCTCTCGGAAGTCACCGGGACCTGGATCTCGCTCGGCTTCGCCGCAGAAAACAACCCTAACATCCAGAACAACTTCACCAGCGCCGGTAGCGTCACCGGTTCCACCACCGGAGTGGCCACCATCATCTATCGCGGGCAGAACGCCTCACCCGCCGGTGAGCTCGACATGTTCGGCTACTTGAACCAGAATCCTGTGGAAGGCCCCGACGGCAACACCGGGACCCGCACGCTCACCGTCTCCCTCGACCTCACCCCGGGCGGCGGTTACAACGGTTCCAGCAACTTCGGTACCGCTACCTGGTCGGACAGCGTGCTCGGCGTCATCGGCAGCTTTACCTACAGCACGAACCGGAGCTTCGGCTCCATCCTCATTTCTGGAACCAGCCCGTTTGCAGGCACAGTCAGCAGGCTGACGCTCACCCAGACCTTTTCCTCCGTCCCTTTCGATGCCTGGGCGCAGGCCAACATCGCCGGCATCGATCCGCTAGCCGATGTCAGCCCCACGGGCGATCCGGATAACGACAAACTTGTCAATCTGCTTGAGTTTGCCTTTGGCACCAATCCACTGGGTTCCGCCCTGGGTACCATCATCTATCAAAACGGAGGCATCACCACCCCGGGTCTTCCCGCGATCATCCGTGAAGCAGGCAGCTTCTTCGCAGTCTTCGGCCGCCGGGTCGGTTACCTAACCGACAGTTTGAGCTATGAAGTGGAATTCAGCGCGGACCTGGCCGAGTGGGTTGCCGCTCATAGCGTGGTCCCCGCGCCTTCACCGACCCAAGTGGCCACCGGTGGCGTGATCGAGGCCATCCGCTTGCCGTTTCCCATCCTAATTTCCACCGCCGATGGACCGAAATCTCCGCAGTTCTTCCGCGTGGGCGTAAAGAAGCTTCTTTAATGTGCGCCGGTAAATGGATGCCAAGCCAAGAAGTGGCGCTTCTGATTAAGTTAAATACGCACCGTCGTTTGAATCCCACGGGTTTTATAGCGTAATACCCGAGCCTCGTTCCGCATCGATCATCGTCATGGAAGCATTCCTATACCCAACCTCTTTCCCATCATTTTCCCGATGAAATTCCTACACTCGACATTCGCTCTGTTGGTCGTATTGCCGGCCACCCTCGCTGCCGCAGCGGTCCATGTCGCGCCGGCCGGCAGCGACGCCAGTCCCGGCACGGCCGAACGGCCGGTCATCACCCCACAGGCCGCCAGGGATCTCGTTCGCTCGAAGATCGCGGCGGGCCTCACCGAGCCGATCGAAGTTATCTTCAGCGAGGGCACTTACCAAATCGACGCGCCGCTGGAACTCCGCCCGGAGGACTCCGGCACGGCGGCGTTTCCCATCACCTGGAAGGCGGCAGAGGGCGCCAAAGTGACCCTAAGCGGCGGGAAACGCGTGACCGGCAAGTGGACTCGCGGCGACAAGGGCGTCTGGCAGACCGACCTCAGCGGAATTGGCCTTGGTCCCAGGCAATGGAACTTCCGCCAGTTGTTTGTGAATGGCATCCGCGCCACCCGCGCCCGCTTCCCGAATGCCGGTGAGTCGAATCCCTTCCTCTACGCCACCGGCGGCGCATTCGACCACGTCATCATCACGCCGTCCCTGATCAAGCGCAGTTGGGGTGCCGCGGCCGACGCCCAGGTCAACATCATCCCGCAGTCGCGTTTCTTCAATCAGTGGAACACCGTCACCAAAGTCAACCCATCCACCGGCCGCATCGACATCGCTGACAGCGAACGCCACCGCCTCATCGACAAGGGCAGTTGGTTCTGGATCGAGGGCGTCCGTGAGGAACTCGACGAACCCGGCGAGTGGTTTCTCGATCCCGCCAGCGGCCGTCTCCATTACATGCCACAGCCGGGAGTGGATCCTAACAAGCTCGAAATCGTCGTACCTTTTCTGAACCGGCTCATCGACGTGAAAGGCGATGTGAACGCGGGCACCCATGTCCAGCACGTTCGCTTTGAAGGACTGCAGTTCCGCCACACGAATTCCACGATCGGCCACATCGAGGCGCGCGTCCACACGGACACCGTCATCATGTTTGAAAACTCGCTCGATTGTTTCGTGAGCAACTGCCACTTCGAGAACATCGGCGGTTTTGCCCTCTGGCTGCACTTGGACAGCCAGCGCAATGTCTTCGACCGCAACACGGTTCGCGATTCCGGCGGCGGTGGTGTGCTGCTCACCGGCGCCCGCTTCGCCTACATGGACGACAGCAAGATCTACACCCCGGGCGAAGCCGCCGCCAAGGTGGCACCCATTCTCAACCGGATCACCCGCAACAGCGTCGAGCACTGTGGCAAGCTCCGCTACTATGGCGGCGGCGTCCACCTCGACTCGCGGCCGTTTTCCATGACGATGTCACCGGGCAACACCATCGCCCACAATCATTTCAACGACCTTTCGCGCAACGGTGTCTTCGCATTTCGCAACCAGGGTGGGAACGTGGTGGAATACAACCACATCCACAACGCGATGCAGACGACCATCGACGGTGGCTGCATCCACTTCGCCACCATGAACACTCTCAACGCGCCGAATTACGTCCTCAACAACTGGCTCTACGACATCTGGGGCCACAATCAGAAGCCGAACGGCAAGCCGGATCGCAAGCTCGCCAATGGCGTGTTCCTCGACTGGGATACCAGCAACACCATCGTGAAGGACAACTGGATCTACAATTCCGTGGGAGGAGCGGTGAAGGTGATTTTCGGTGGCAACCTGAACGTGGTGGACAAAGGTAACAAGTCCTCGGAAAGGCCCGTCAGGCCTCCATTCGTCAATGATGTCGGTCCAGTGGGCACTGCGAGCCATGGCATCGACCCCATGGAACTTGGCCGCACCGGCAGCATCATCCATTACACCGATACCACCCATTTCTCGCTCGTCCCGGCGGGCCCGGCGCAAGGCCTTTGGAAACGGCAGACCGCCGTGGGTTTGACGAATCTCTTCGAGTTCAATTTCCTGGCCGGCGCGGCACCGTCCGCCGTGGAGAAGAATCCTCAGAAGGCCGTTTACACCCTGCCGGTGAAGGAAGATGGATTCTATCAGATCGCCCTGCTCTATCAGCCAGGCAAGGACCGCGCCTCAAATGCGCCGGTTTCCGTCGCCCACGCCAATGGCACAGCCGACCTCAAATGGGACATGCGGAAGGGCTCCAAGTTCGGCTTCGCCGTGGTCATCGGCACCTACCGCTTCAAGGCGGGGGGAAACCACACCGTCACCCTCGGCACCAAGGGCGCGGACGGCAAGGTCATCGCCGACGCGGTGGCTTTCATAAAGGTGGAGGATAGCAAGGCTCCGGGAAGACCATGACTGGACCGTGTGTCCATGATGTCTCCCCACGCGAACTGACATCGGTCCGGGCGAGATTGCGGGAAAGAGTGCTGTGGTCAGCACCATTCACGGGGCCACCAGACGGTAAAACCGGCTTGGGTAATCTTTGGCATCCTTGTCGATGAAGATATGGAAACCCGACCGCGCCTCATAGGTTTGCAAGGTACTCCAGGACTTGAGGTCGGGAGAGGTTTGCAGCCGCCAGGTCGAACAAGCATCCAGATTGAAATCGAGCTGGAAGGACTTGTCCGGCAGATGCCTGTAGGAAGTGAACCCAACTTTTGCCCCTCCGTCCCACGAGATGGATAGTTTGGCGATGAAGGCGTCGCCGCTACCCAGACTGAGCAAGTCGTCGGACCCGACCAGAGCCCTTCCTTCCAATCGACCGGCCACGATCAGGCCTCCGCCGGGATCCACGGCAATGGCAAAACCCGCCAATTCCCCCTCGGTGCCGGCACTGCGGGCGAAAAGCGCGTTTCCCGCCGAGTCGTATCCGGCAACGAACAGGTTGGAGATGTAGTCATTGTTCAGAGTGGTTCGTCCCAAGGTCACATCTCCCACGAAAGACCCGGCCAGGTAAATGTTGCCAGCGCCATCGAGCGCCATGCCGACTGCGTTGATCCCGACTTCGGTCCCGCTGTTCGTGGCCCAGAGCGCATCCCCATCAGAGCTATACTTGGCGAGGAAAAGATCGAAGAAGCCGTCGGAATCAAGCGCCTGGGTTCCAAAGTCCGCGTATTCCTCGAAATAGCCGGTCACATAACAATTGCCTGCGGGGTCCACGGCGATGTCAGCCCCTTGCGCTTCCTGGCTGGCGGAAGCTTCCACCCACACGAGAGCCCCAGCCACATCATATTTTGCTACAAACATTTCTGTAGTGGTATTGCCATAGAGGATTTCACCGGCTCCAAAAAAAGCTTCGTCGGTGAAGAATCCGGTGATGAAAATATTTCCATTGGGGTCCACCGCCACCTTGCTCCCCTGATCATCGTCAAGTCCACCTGCCGATTGCACCCATTGCAGGGTGCCATTCGAACTGAGTCGGGCGACAAACATATCAGAGGTCGCTGAATTGAGAAAAAAGGAACCCACCACCACCACATTGCCGGCGGGATCCAAGGCGATTCCGCTGCCATAAATATCATCGGCAGCCAGGGGGTTCCGGACCCAGTCCAATTGTCCCGCGCTGTTGTATTTTGCCACGAATAAATCGTAGCCTCCCGTATTGGTGATGGTGGTTTGTCCGAAGCTGGCATTCTGCAAATAATATCCCGTGATGAACGCGTTGCCGCCGGGGTCCACCGCCACGTCGTAGCCGACGTCGTCATTAACCCCGCCTGCCCGGGTGACCCAGAGGAGATCGCCTTGCGGATTCAGCTTGGCCAGGAAGATATCGTCACCTCCTGCGGAGATGAGAGTGGTGGAGCCGAAGGTGGCCGCCCCCTTGAACGACCCCACCAGATAGCTGTTTCCCAGTGGATCGACGGCCACTCCGTTCGCGGTATCCATTTGCCTGCCACCCGAATTTCTGGCCCAGCAGAAGTCAGTGTTTACCTGGGAATAACCCGGATCGTAATGCAGGGTGATGGTTTTTGCCCCGAGATTGTTTTGTAAATCCCGCGCCGTGACCGAAATGATATTGGCTCCCGGCGACAGTTGAAACGGCAGCGACCAGAGCGCCTGACCATCTCCGGTGGCGGTCGCTCCCACCACCGTGACTCCGTTGACGGCCACCTCTGCGATGCCGTTTCCTCCGAGGCCCGCATCGGTTGCGGTGCCTCTTAAAACAATCAGCGTCGTTCCCACGGTCTGTTCGTTCCGATGGCTGATAACTTCGATCTCCGGCGGGACATTGTCGGTCGGATTGTAGCGAATGGTGATGGTTTCTGCGGTGGAATTGCCAGCCGCGTCTCTCGCCACGACTGAAATGACATTGTCGCCCAGCGCCAAGGTCAGCGGCCGGCTCCAATTCGCCGTGGCCCCGCCTGCCGCCACACCGCCGGCCGCATCATCGCCATTCACCTTCACCGAGGTGATGCCACTGCCGCCCAGGTTGAAGTCGGTCGCGGTCCCTGCCAGGCTGATTTGATTTTGCAGCACCACCTGGTTCTTCCGATGGCTGGTGATTTCCAATGCCGGCGGCGTGGTGTCCGACGGATTGTAGAATAAGGTAACAGTTGCCGCCCCATCGTTCTGGACCGAATCCGTGGCCACCACCGAGACCAGATTCGGACCTGGGACCAGTGTCACGGTGCTGCTCCAGTTGGCGTTTGCATTACCTGCCGAGGTCGCTCCGGGAATCACAATGCCATTGATTTTCACTGAGGAGATCCCGTTGCCTCCCAACCCGCTATCCGTGGCCAGACCAATCAGGGTGATGGAGCTGGTCGTTACGATCTGTAGATTGTTGTGGGAATTGATTTCCACACGCGGTGCAAGGAGATCGGTCGGAATGTATTGCAGGGAGATGGTTCTCGCCTCGCTGTTCGCGCGGGTATCTTCGGCCACCACGGAGAGAATGTTCAGCCCCGGAGTGAGCGCCACCGTTCTGCTCCAGGCAGCAGTGGCCGCTCCGGTGGCCACTCCTCCGGTCGCTGGGTTGCCATTCACCTGCACGAACGATACCCCGTTGCCGCCCAGACCCGAGTCGGAAACGGTGCCGGAAAGCAAAATGGTGGGAGTGGCCACGATTTGATTGTTCAAGTGACTGTCGATGGAAATCTGGGGCGCAAGCTGATCCCCGATGTCGAAGAAGACGACAATCGATCTGTTGCTTTCCTGAGGGAAAAGCGAGTTGTCGGTTGCAGAGGCGTAGATGGTGTTTCTGCCTGGATTCAGGGTGACGGAACGGCTCCAGTTTGCCACGGCCGCACCGGCGGCCGTATCATTGTCCGCCCGGACAAAGTTCAAGAACACCGAGGAAATCCCGTTGTTACCCCGGCCGGAATCCGTAGCGGTTCCGGTCACCAGAATCCGGTTGCTACCCACCACCTGCTGGTCGGTGTGGCTGGTGATCTGTAGTGTGGGAGTCAATGCGTCGGTGGGGACGACTTTCAATACAATGTTCAAGCTGCTCACATTCGGGAACGGCGCATTGTCGGAGGCTGAAATGTAGATGTAATTGTTCCCTTCCTGCAGATCCACGGTTTTGGTCCATGGCACCACGGCGGCTCCCACCGCCGTCACTTCGGGCAATTTTCCCCGGAGGAAAAATTCCGAGATCCCCTGGTTTCCGCGCCCCGCGTCCGTCACCGTCCCAGACAAGGTGACGGTCTTTGAGGAGAGTGTTTGCCCGTCGGTGTGGCTGGTGAGCAGGATGATCGGCCCGAGGGAGTCCTGAGGCTGGAAATTGATGATGATACTTTGATAAGCGACGTTGGGAAACTCGTTCGTATCATAGGCGGAGACATCGAAGTAATTCCTCCCGGGCTGCAACTCAACCGTCCTGGACCAGTTCACCACTCCGCTCCCGGTGGTATTGGCATTGGGAATTTTTCCCCTGAGATAAATCTCTGAAATACCCCGGTCGCCGCGCCCTGCGTCCGTTGCGGAACCCTGCAGGGTGATCGTACTGGTGAACACGGTTTGGCCCGTGGTGTGGCTGGTGATGCTGAGCGTCGGGGCAAGGGTGTCGGCCGGTTGGAAATTGACGATCAGATCGACGCGCGCCTCGTTTTTCACGTCGCTGTCGTCGCTGGCATACACGGAGATGTAATTGGCCCCGGGGCTGAGCTGGATCTGTTTCGACCAAATGACGGTTTGTGAGCCGACGGCCCTGGCGTCCGGAAGGGTGCCCCTCAGATAGACGTTCGAGATGCCGTTGTTTCCGCGGCCCGAGTCGGTGGCGGTTCCTGATAATACGATGGTGCTGGTTCCCACGATCTGGCCGGTGACATGGCTGGCGATGGCGATGGTCGGAGGCAGCGGATCGATGGGTTGAAAGTTGATGATGAGGGTTTCGCTCAGGTAGGTTCTCACGTCACTGTCGTCATAAGCTCCCACCTCGATGTGGTTCGGCCCCGGGTTCAGGGTAACTTCTCTGGACCAGTTCACCGTCGCGGCGCCTGCGACATTCGAGTTTGGCAGGGAGCCTCTGACGTAAACCGATGAAACACCGTTGTTTCCCCTCCCGGAGTCAGTCGAGGTTCCGCTGAGGATGATGGTTTTGGTGTTCACAATCTGCCCGTTCTGATGACTGGTGGTCTGCGTCAGCGGCCCGAGCGTATCGAGCGGTTGGAAGTTGATCACCGTGGTCACCAGACGCTCGTTCTTCTGAGGGCTGTTATCGTAAGCATAAACCTGGATGGAATTGATCCCCGGATTCAAAAACAACTCCTTGGCCCAGTTCACCGTGCCGGCGCCCGCCACGTTGGTATTCGGCAGGGTGCCCCGGACATACACAGAGGAAATCCCACTCTCCCCGCGTCCGGCATCGCTTGCAGTTCCTGATAGCGTGACCGTCCGGGTATTGACGATGGCACCATTCGCATGACTGGTGACGTTGACCGCCGGTGCGGTGAAATCCTGAGCCGTTACAAATGAACTCACCAGCAGATGGAAAAGAATGGGAACGAGAAATCGCATGGGATTCATTGAGGTTGAAAGGTTCCGTTTGATGAAAAGGCCGTTGAGAAAGTTCATGGGTTGCTAGAATTTACTTTTTGCGGGAGGCTCCGGAAGCAGCCGTGCAGCAGGACCGGAAGGCGGGGGTTGGGGGAGAAAAAGGGGGGATTGGGCGGAGCCGAAACGTTGAGAAACCGACCTCCTGTCATGAAGAAGGCACCAGTGAATAACCGGATCTGGCAGGTGGGTTTGGTGGGGGTAGAAATCGTTGGGGACGAGGTTAGCTACCCAGTCCACCTTGACAAGGCTTCTCTTGACATCTGGTTGTTTTGAACTGCGCCAGGAAAAGGCATCCAGCCGCGATGAGATATTTGTTCGAGTCCTGCGCACACAGGCGGCAATGCCGTTTTTGAAAAGCAAAACGCGGCAGAGGCCCCCAGGCTTCTGCCGCGTCTTCGTTTGCGCATCACGCATCTCTCACGCCGCGCGTTGCACCACCGCGTCACTCCAGTCGGAGTAGCCGGTCAGCCCGCCGGCGGCGCGCACTTGGAATACGCATAGCTTGCCGAGTTCCAGGGCGTCCACCGCCATGTTGCGCGAGCCGGTGCGGGTCACTGCCGGGCGGAATGGACCGGGCATGTTGTCCGGTCCCACTTCCGCCACGCGCAGCTCGTAGCTTCTCGCATTGAACTTTAGGCCTTCGGCTTGGAATTTAAGAGGCTCCGCTTGGAATTTAAGAGCGTCCGCTTGGGATCTAAGTGCCTGCGCTTGGAAGCTGATGGCGTGCGCTAGATGGTTTACGGTTCCAGCTCGGAGCTCGATGGGGCAGGAGCGCCCGGCCATGGAAGTGCTGGCGCATCGGGATCTTTACAAGCTCTACGCCGATGACCCCCAAAAGGCGGAGTATTTCGTCAAAATGGACTGGCTCGATAAAGTGCCGACAGCGCAAGCGATCAACGAGGTAGGACTCTTCGGAAATCAGAACACCGTCTGCCAACCGACGGCCCAGAAGTGGCGCTACACCGTGGACAAACTGAAAACGCGATTCCCGAATCGGGATGCTGAGGGGCGAAGGCTGACTTCAAAGTATCTGGCGATGGGCACGGGAACCGCGGTTACCACGTCAACCCGTGCATCATAAAAAAGCCGCCCCCTCGCGGGAGCGGCTTCGGTTAAGGGTTAGTTTTCTTTGCGGACGCCTTTGAACGGGGTTCCATCGGACTTGACGTCCATGAAGCGGCCCGTGTCGCTGTCGCGTTTGACGAATTGCTCCGTCCGGGGATTGAACGTCTGCGAGCGATCGCGGACTTGCCCGTTGCGGTGCCCATCTCCTTTGGGTGGATTGGTTGCCATAGTGAGTTTCCTTTCTCTTTAAGGGTTACTCCTCGAAGCGGAATTGCTAGACGCTGGCACCGGCATCTGTAGTTCAAGATGTGTCACTGTGATGAACAACCCGGTGAAAACGCCTCTGAAACGGAGGCCTTTCGATCAGATGGTTGGGAAGAACGAGGTTTTCTAAGGGCCTCGTTTTTTCTTGGAAGAGCGTTTTACAGAATTGGAAATAATGTCAATGCTGTAAATGCAGCCAGCCTGCAACCTCTCGAAACAAGAGAGCCTGAAGAGGTCCCGCTCCGGGTGCTTCTTGTTTCGAGGAATCCGATCCAATCCCATGGAAAAGAAAGCTGCCACGCTCCCCTGGGAGGAAGTCGAAATGCGTGAACCCAAACCATCGAATCAATCACTTGCCCAACGGATGGGCGACCGTCTCCGCCGGGCCCGGCTGATGGCGGGGCACTCGCTGCGGAGTCTATCCGAAGAAATCGAAAGTGAAGTTTCTCACACGATGCTTCAGAAGTTCGAAGCGGGCGAGGCGTGCCCGGATTCAAAAATGCTCGCACGACCCGGTCAGGCTCTGCAAGTCCGTCCAGACTACTTCTTTAAGAGCGATGCGATGAAACTGGTGACGGTGGAATACCGGAGCCAGACTACGAAATTGGGAGCCAAATCCCGCCAGCGGTTAGAGGAACAGGCCTATGAGTTCTTCGAGCGGTATGTGGAGATCGAGCGTATTCTCGGTCTTCAGGCACCCGAGTTCAGACCGGTCGATTTATCCGGGCTTGCTGCCGACGATGTGGGAGATGCGGTTGAGAAAGAGGCGGACAAGTTGCGTGGAAAGTGGGAACTCGGAATGAATCCGATCCCGAATGTCCATGCGATGCTGGAAGAACACGGGGTGAAGGTGCGTGTCCTGCCGCATGAGGAGGGATTTGACGGATTTTCCGCCTTTGCAACGGACGGTGAAATGAAACTGCCGGTGATTGCTTTGTCGCAACGATGGTTGAAAGGGCAGGAGAAGGACCTCCCGCGATTCCGATTCACAGCACTCCATGAACTCGCGCACCTTTATCTGAAGTTGCCGGAGGGTCTCAGTCATAAGGAAAAGGAGAACTGCTGCCATCGGTTTGCTGGGGCATTTCTGATTCCCGCCAAGGCGTTTGAACGGATCTTCGGAGTTAGCCGGGTGAAGATCGCTCTGGCGGAACTCTGCGCCATCAAGGCCGAGTGGGGTATTTCACTGGGAGCAACCATGAAGCGGGCCAGCAACCTGGGTTTGGTAACGGATGGTCGCTACAAGACGTTCGGCATCATTTCAGCGAAGAACAAGTGGCGCACGAACGAACCTGGAAAATGGGTGGGCGACGAAGAATCCCGCCGTTTCAAACCACTGGTTCTCCGGGCGCTGGCTCAGGAACTCATCACCACGTCCAAGGCCGCCGGCCTGTTGGGGATTTCTCTCCCAGAGTTGGGTGAGGCGTTCACTCCGCTCGAATAGATCCACCGCATGAGAACCGCAGTCAAGGATGCCAACGTTTTCATCGATCTGGAATCGATGGGCATCCTCGACCTCTGGTTCCAGCTCGATTACCAGACGATCACCAGCAGTTTCGTGGTGGTGGAACTGGAGGACGGCGGGCATGCGAACTCGCTTGCGAGCATTGAAGCCGGGCAAGTCATCGTGGCGGTGATTTCCGGCGAGGAAATGGAGGAATTCGAAGGAAGAGGATGGAGTGTGAATCATGAGGGCTGAGCGCGGCCGATGCCTCGATGCTCTACTTGGCGATACGCGAAGATGCGATGCTGCTATCAGGCGATAAACCGTTGCGTCATCAGGCGGAGCTCCGGTTGGTGGAAGTTCACGGAACTTTGTGGATCATGGATCAACTTGTAGATTCCGGATTGCTTCCCAAGCGAGTGGCGGCGCAGCGCTTGGAAACGCTGCTGCATCGTTTCGGCAAGGAACGGCGTTATCTGCCAAAAGTCGAATGCCGTGCGAGAATCACGCGGTGGATTCGAGACTGAAAGTCTTGCGCGCAGCGGGTTATGATTTCAATCCACACTTCGGCGATGATTTCAGAAGTAAGAGATTCTTCGGAGAGCCTGTTCCGCGAGCGGATGGAGCTGCTGATGAAAGTCGCGCTGGCCGAAGTGCCGGCGATCTGTGCCGAGCTGCCGCTGGAGTGGCTGCATGTGGATGGAGACGAGAGTTTGCCGGTGCAACTGGATGTGGAGAGCGTAATCTCCGTGCTGGAACTGCCCTTCACCGATCCCGATACTTTCTGGAAACTGGCATGAATCCGACCCAAGCTGTCTGTAACTACGCGTTTCTCCGTTTTCTTCCCTATCCGAAAACCGGAGAATTCGTGAATGTGGGGGTGGTGGTGAATTTTCTCCAGCCGTGCTTCCTGCATTTCCATGTGGAGAAGAAGATGCCTGCCCGGGTGAAGGCGCTGTTTCCCCAACAGAGCGAGAGGAAGTTCGAGGCGGCGCAAGCGGCGATGGAGATCGAATTGGGCCGCGTGAGAGACATGATCGCCAAAGCGAGGGATCCGAAGAGCTGCCAGATCGCTTTCAATGAAGTGGTGCGTGCGAGGGAATCCATCCTGTGTTTTGGAGAGTCGCAGAGGATCGCCAGCACGGAACCCGGAAATTTGGCGGATGAACTTTTCAGCCGCTCCGTCCGGATGGAACCGACGGTGCCGCAGACTGCGGGGAAGCTGGATTGATGTTTCCCCGATGATCACCGAAGACCGACTCGAACAACTCGCGATTCGGTTTTCGGTGGCTACGTGACCATCTACGACATCGAGGATGCGAAGAACGACAAGGCGACGGTGCCGATCTATTACGGGAGCCGTCTGGCGAAGCTGGATTTCAACCGCGAGGAGATCGAGCAGTTGGACAAGAACGTGGAGGAGGTGATCGAGGACGAGGAGGGAAGTGAACCTCGAACATCGAACGCCAAACTCGAACATCGAAGTGAGAGCGCGGGACAGGTAGCTGACGGAATGCGACGCACCGTGCTCATGGAATGACAATGGGTTGTGGCAGGCCGCTTTCTATTGAATGCGCATGGGCTCTGCGGCGGGACGCCACAGCCACTTTTGGCAGTTCCGCTGCAGCGTGCGGGCGAGGATGCGGATTCTGATCCGGCAGCTATTGAGGAAATACAAGTATCCGCCGGAAGGGCGTGAGGACGCGATCACGCTGATGCTGAAACAAGCGGAGGAACTGGCGGACGCTTGGACGGGGGGAGGGGATTAGCTGATGGTTGAGGGGAAGGGAAGACTCGGAGCGAGACGCTCCGAGCACGGCCTGCGGCGAGACGCCGCAGCCACATTCTTACGAGCATCGAGCATCGAGCGCGCAACATGGAACATCGAAGGGAACATCTCCTCCTCCGTCGTTCCGGCTTTGCGGCCACTTGGCGACCTTTGCGCCTTGGCGGTGAAGATGGAATTCGGACTCGGAGCGAGACGCTCCGAGCACGGCCTGCGGCGAGACGCCGCAGCCACATTCTTACGCACATCGAGCTTCGAACGCGCAACATGGAACATCGAAGGGAACATCTCCTCCTCCGTCGTTCCGGCTTTGCGGCCACTTGGCGACCTTTGCGCCTTGGCGTTGAAGATGATCCTGCATGGGGTCTTCGGGGAAATGCCTTGCAGGATGGGGCGGGTTCCGGCGAACTCAGGGCTGTCATGCAAAAACCTCACTACCTCATTTCAGGCCTCGCCGCATTGGTTACGCTCACCGCCACTCCTGTATCACGCGCTGCGGAACCTGCTCCGGTCGCGCTCTTCGATGGCAAGACGCTCACCGGCTGGACGAACCCCTACAGCTACGGCAAAGCGGAGGTCGTGGACGGGGAGATCCATCTTACGGCCGAGAAGAAGTTTTTCCTCATCACCGAGAAATCCTACGGCGATTTCATCTTTGAAGGCGACGTGCATCTCCCGGAAGGCACGGCGAACAGCGGCTTTCTTTTCCGCGCCCGCGTCGCGCCGGGAAATGTCACCGGCTACCAGGCGGAGGTCGATGGGGACCCGAAGCGCGGCTGGTCCGGCGGGCTTTACGATGAAGGCCACCGCATGTGGTTCACGAGCCCGAAGAAGGACGACCCCGCCTCGGTCGCCGCGTTCGCGGAGCGCTCGAAAGGTGCCTTCAAGCGCAACGACTGGAACACCTACCGGATCACCTGCAAGGGCAGCAGCATCAAGATCGAGGTCAACGGGGTGACCACCACCGCCGTCACCGACGAGCGTGACAAGGCCGGCCCGATCGGCATTCAGCACCACGGGGAAAAGGGCGCGACCTATCGCTTCCGCAATCTGAAGATCACGGAGCTGAAGTAGGCGGTTAGACCTGCGGGCACTTGAGCCTTGCGGGTGGGGCAAGGGTTCCTAGGCTCGCGCCATCGAGACGGAATTTCTATTTGCCCTGACCAATCCGGGGACGGAGAAGGCGCTGAAGCGGGAGGCGGAGACGATGCAGCTCGGCTGGCGGCCGGGCTATCAGCGGCGGGGATTTGTGACCTTCAAGGCGGATGCCCGGTTCACCTGGGACTCGCTGGAGGTGGAGCTGGCCTGCGCGCGGCGGTTATGCCTCTCGCTGGGGAAATCCACGACGCGAGAGGAGGCGCTCGGGCGGCTGGGGGACGTGGCGGTGATCCATGAGGCGAGGTATCATGAGCGCAAGATGCAGGGCGTGAATGGCGGACAGGCGAAGCCGGAGATCGGCCAGACGATCGGCACGGTGGTCGAGCTCGGGCCGGAGGAATTTTGGGCGGGTCTGCACCGGCACGGGCCATTTCACAGTCCGGACCCGGCGGGCGATTGCGGGATCGCGATGCCGGAGAAATCGCCGTCCCGGGCGTGGTTGAAACTGGAGGAGGCGGCACGTTTTTTCGACCTGGATTTCACGCCGCAGGACATCGTGGTGGAGCTCGGCTGCGCGCCGGGCGGAGTGGCGCTCGCCCTGCTGGACCGCGGCGTGTCGGTCATCGGCGTGGACCCGGCGAAGATGGCGGCGGTGGTGATGGAGCACTCCATCGCGGATCGGAACGCCGACTCTAGCGGCACGCCGTGGTTTTACCACTGCCGCAAGCCGGCGGCGCTCGCGAGCAAGCGCGATCTCGGGCAGGGGGTGACGTGGTTCATGTCCGACATGAACCAATCGCCCGAAGTGGTGCTCAAGGAATGCGCGCGATTCTGCCGCATGGCCCCGACGATCCGCGGGGTGCTGATCACTTTGAAACTCACGGATCCGATGCAGGTGGCTGCGAAGTCGGAGTGGTTCGCTTCCCTCACTGACAGGGGTTTCAAAACGATCCGGCTGCAACAGCTTGCGGTGCATCACCGGGAGTTCGCGCTGCTGGGGATGCTTTAGGGGGGAAGGAGGTCTCCTCCTTTCGCAGGGACGAGACGTCCCAGCCCCTTAAAGGCCGTCTGAGAATTCGGAACCCGTCGGTCAATCATACGGCAAGAGTTTTTTCACCGCAGATCAACAGGATTTACGCAGATGGAAGAGCGATGAAGTCTCACTAAATTCTCGAACACGAAGCCGATCTCGGGATGGGCCTGCGTGCGCGGGGTGGCGAGGAGGACGAGGGCGAGGAGGGCTTTTGCGGGAAACGGCGGGGATGGGAAACGGGAAACGTGGAAAGTGTCCCGGCTGTCCCAGCCGGGTGTCCGCTCCCGGCTGAGACAGCCGGGACACATTTTCAACCGGCTTCGGCGGTGGAAGAATTTAGGGGCAGAACTATTGTTGGCAGAATGATTGGCGCTTTTTGTCCAGAAAATCTATCTCACCTCATATCTTCTTATGGCCCCGCGGTTTTCTCCGCGATCGGGGTGAAAGGGCTGCGGGATGAAGGGCTCGGAGCGAGACGCTCCGAGCACGGACTGCGGCGAGACGCCACAGCCACATTCCCCGATGACTCAGCGTCGGGACCTTGGGTCTGCGGCCAAACCCCACCGCTGCCAGGGCATTTCTATTTGGAGTTTCTCAACCGCAAATGAACAGGATGGACGCCGATAAGATGAAGAAAGTTGATCGAAACGTTATCCTAACACATCATCCATGGCATCGATGAGCTCCTGCATGGTGGCTTCGGTTTCGTTGCCCATGTTGGAGATGCGGAAGGTGCTTCCTTTGATTTTGCCGTAGCCGCCGTTGATGAGGAAGTTGTGCTTGGACTTCAGGTTCTTGATGAAGCCTGATAGATCGAAGCCTTCCGGCGTTTTAAAGCAGGTCAGTGCGAACGAGCGCCTACCTTCCGGCGCGAAGAGCTCGAAGCCGTGCCTCGCACCCCAGGCGGCGATCATCGCATTGGTTTTCGCATGGCGGGCCTTGCGGGCGGTGAAGCCTTCCTTGGCGATTTCCCCGAGGATGAATTGGAGGCCGTAGATGATGGAGATCGAGGGCGTGGCCGGGGTGTTATTGACGGCGGCGTTCTTGGCGAACTCGACGAAGTCGAAATAGTAACCGCGGTTCGGATTGCCCTTGGCGCGCTCCATGGCGGCTTCTGAAACGGCGAATACGGCGAGGCCGGGTGGCAGCGCGAGGGCCTTCTGGACGCCAGCCAACATGACGTCGATGCCATTGGCATCCATATCCACGGACACGGTGGAGAGTGACGAGACGCAATCGACGATGAGCATGGTTTCCGGGAAGGATTTCACCACTTTGCAGATGCCGACGAGATCGTTGAGGACGCCAGTGGAGGTTTCCGAGTGAATGAAGGTGACGGTGTCGAAGCCGCCCTCCGTAAGTTTCGTGCGGACCGCTTCGGGGTCGATGGCCTGGCCCCACTCGACCTGCACGGCTTCTGCCTCGAAGCCGCATTTTTTCGCGACGTCGAGCCACTTGTCGGAGAACGCGCCGCAGCAGAGGCAGAGGACTTTCTTTTTGGCGAGGTTGCACAGCGCGCCTTCCATCACGCCCCAGGCGGACGAGGTGGCGAGGAACACCGGGCGGGCGGTGCCGAAGATTTCCTGAAGGCCGGGCTGGGTCGAGGCATAGAGATCCTCGAAATCCTTACCGCGGTGGCCGATCATGGTCTGTGACATGGCGGCGAAGGTTTCTTTCGAAACATCGACGGGACCCGGAGCGAAAAGTTTGGGGGATGGCATGGGGGTGGGTGGTAAGAGTTAGAAGTTAAAGGTTAGAAGTTAGGGAAGAAGGTGGTAGCTGCTGAGCAGATAGGTGAGCTGGGAAACGGCGCCATCGCTCATTGGGGCGAGCGGGAGGCGGAGGTCGGGGAGGCAGTGGCCCTGGAGGGCGACGGCGGTCTTGACCGGGACCGGGTTCACGTCGAGCGACATCAGGCCGCGCATCAGCGGGTAGTATTGCTTTTGCAGGGCGAGGGCTTCCGGGAAATTTCCCGAGAGACAGGCTTTCACGAGTTTCACCATGATTTCGGGAATCAGGTTCGAGGCGACGGAGACCAGGCCGGTCGCGCCGCAGGAGACGAAGGGCAGCAGGAGCGGATCGTCGCCGCAGAGGATGCCGAAATCGCCGGGCAGCGCCTGCACGAGCTGGTTGATGCGGTCCACCGAGCCGCCGGCTTCCTTGATCGCGACGATGGTCGGGCAATCGGCGGCGAGGCGCGCGGCGGTTTCCGGGGCGATCTCGATGGAGGAGCGGCCGGGCACGCTGTAGAGCATGATCGGCAGGCTCGTGGCCCCGGCGATGGCCTTGAAATGCAGATAGAGGCCTTCCTGTGAGGGCTTGTTATAATAAGGACAGACTTGCAGCGAGCCGGTGGCGCCGAGTTTTTCCGCGGCTTCGGTGAGCTCGATGGCTTCCGCGGTGGCGTTCGCCCCGGTGCCCGCGACGACCTCGCAGCGGCCGGCCGCGAACTCGACGGCCAGGCGGATCACTTCGATGTGTTCCTCGGTATCGAGGGTGGGGGACTCGCCGGTGGTCCCGACCGGGACGATCCCGTCGATGCCCGCGGCGATCTGCCGTTCGATGAGCGACTGGAACGCGGGAACGTCGATTCCGCCATCGCGAAACGGAGTGATGAGAGCGGTATAGGTGCCGGAAAAGGTCATGGCGGGCGGACGATGGACAAACTTCGGCGGAGGTCCAAGCCGTATCCGGTTCTTGCTGGAAATTTCACCATCAAAAATCCGATGCACTTTTCGCAAAGCCTTCTACGCTGTTTGCTGGATTGCCAAATTAGCGGAATTTCCCCAGCCGATCCAACCCCTCCTCACCATGCAAAACGACGACGATCCTTGGAAATGTACCGCTCTCGGCGGGGAAGCGCCGGATTCACTTTCGGCTGACGAAAAGGCCCTGCTCGCCGATCTGGCGGACCGCGGCATCCCTCGCCGTGAGTTTCTCAAACTGGTTTCGAGCACCGGCGCGGGAGTCTTCGGGATGCAGATCCTCACCGAGCAACGGACCTACGCGGAAGCGGCCACACTCACCGCCACCGCGGCTCCGGCCAGCGGCATCCCCGTGAGTTTCACGATCAACGGCGCGGCCAAGTCGCTCACGCTCGATCCACGGGTGACCTTGCTGGACGCGCTCCGCGAAACGCTCGCTCTCACCGGCACGAAGAAGGGCTGCGACCACGGCCAATGCGGGGCCTGCACCGTGATGGTCGATGGCAAACGCGTGCTTTCCTGCCTCACGCTCGCCGCCCAGGTCGATGGCGGGAAGATCACCAGCGTCGAAGGACTGGAGTCGGATGACGGGCTGCATCCGATGCAGGAAGCCTTCATCGAGCATGACGGATTCCAGTGCGGCTATTGCACGCCGGGCCAGCTCTGCTCGGCGGTCGCACTGCTGGAGGAGGCGAAACGTGGCGAGGTGAGTTTCGTCACGCCGGATCTGAACGCGCCACTCAGCGAGCTTTCCGACGATGAGATCCGCGAGCGCATGAGCGGCAATATTTGCCGCTGCGCCGCCTACCCGCAGATCCTTGCTGCCATCCGCGACGTGCATTCCAGCAAGAAATCCGCCCGCACCTGGGGCTTCGCGACCGACGAGGAACTGGCCCTGATCAGAAAGGAGTTCGCCCATGAAACCATTTGAATACAGCCGCGCGACGTCCGCCGCGGAAGCGGTGAAAACATTGGAAACCCGTCCACAAGGGCGCTTCCTGGCAGGCGGCACCAATCTGCTGGATCTGATGAAGGACGACATCATGAGCGCGACCGACCTGGTCGATCTCACGCGTCTCGACCTTAAGGAAATGACCGAAACGGAGACCGGCCTCTCTCTCGGCGCGCTGGTGAAAAACGCCGACACCGCCAACCATCCTCTCGTCCGGAAAAATTATCCGCTGCTGTCGCGGGCGATTCTATCAGCCGCCACCGTCCAGATCCGCAACATGGCCACCAATGGCGGCAACCTCCTCCAGCGGACACGCTGCCCCTATTTCTACGATACCGCCACGCCCTGCAACAAGCGCGACCCCGGCTCCGGCTGCGGCGCGCGCGAAGGGCTCAACCGCACGCACGCCATCTTCGGGTGGAGCGAGAAATGCGTGGCCGTCCATCCTTCCGACATGGCGGTCGCTCTCGCGGCGTTAGACGCCAGCGTCCGGGTCCGCGGTCCGGGTGGCGAAAGGGTCATTCCGTTCGCGGATTTCCACCGCCTGCCGGGGGACGAACCTGAGCGCGATACGATTCTCGAACGCGGCGAGCTGATCGTTGCCATCGAGCTGCCCAAGCAGGGATTCGCTCCTAACCATTACTATCTGAAAGTGCGGGATCGCGCGAGTTATGCCTTCGCCCTCGTTTCCGTGGCTGTCGGTCTGGAACTCGATGGCGACTCGATCAAGGACGCACGGATCGCAATGGGCGGCGTGGCCCACAAGCCATGGCGCGCTGCGAAGGCGGAGCAATTCCTCACAGGAAAATCCGCAACCCCCGCGAACTTCGAAGCTGCGGCGGACGCCGAAATGGCCGCGGCGAAACCGCTGGAACACAATGCCTACAAGGTCGAACTCGGACGCCGGGCCATCGTCCGGGCACTGACTCTCGCCGCCAAACCTGCCTGAGAAATCTTCTACCCCCTCCCACCATGAGATACATCGGAAAAGAAATGCGCCGGGTCGATGGCCTGGCCAAAGTCACCGGCCGCGCGAAATACGCCACCGAGTTCCAGCTTCCTAACATCGCCTACGGTTACCTCCGTCTTGGCTCCATCGCCAAGGGAACGATCCGTCGGCTCGACCTTTCGAAAGCGGAGAAAGCCCCGGGCGTGCTTCAGATTTTCTCCCACCTGAACGTGCCTTCCCTGATGACTCCGCCGGCGGAGAACCGGAGCCCCGATATTTCGGATTTCTTTGCCTTCCGGAATGCGAAGATCCTGTTTAACGGCCAACCGATCGCGCTGGTGATTGCGGAAACCTTCGAGCAGGCGAGACATGCTTCCCACCTCATCGAAGTGGAGTATCAGGAGGAAAAATTTGCCAGCGACCTGGTGGATCATCTCGATGCAGCGAAGGACACCGAAAAGCAGAAAGAGGCAAAAGAGCGGGGCAATTTCAAAGAGGGATTCGCCGCCGCGCCGGTCAAGATCGAGGCGGAGTATCGGATCCCCATCGAGCATCACAATCCGATCGAGCTGCACGGGGCGACGGCGTATTGGAAAGATGGGAAACTTACGATCTTCGATAAAACCCAGAATGTCTATCAGCTCCGGGACCATCTTGCGGAGTTGTTCGAGGTGAAGCCGGAGATGGTCGAGGTGATCGCGCACTTCGTCGGCGGCGCGTTCGGTTCTTGTCTCGCCGTGCATTATTATTCGCCGCTGGTCGCGCTCGCCGCCAGGGAGGTCACGCGTCCGGTTAGGCTTTGCTACACGCGCAGGCAGACTTTTACCGGCCACGGCTATCGTCCGGACACCTGGCAGAAACTCTCATTGGGGGCGACCAAGGACGGCAAGCTTGCCGCGCTCTCCCACCACCTGGTGGTGAACACTTCTTCCTACAAGGACTACTCCGAGGATTTCCTGTTGGTCGCGCGGATGATCTACGCCTGTCCGAATCTAACGACCAAGTTCCAGAGCGTGGCCACCGACCTGCCGACGCCTGCGGCCATGCGCGCGCCCGGCGCGGTCTCCCAAGCGTTCGGGCTCGAGTGTGCGATGGACGAACTTTCCTACGCCCTGAAAATCGATCCGCTGGAACTCCGGCTTATCAATTATGCCGAGAAAGACCCCGACAGCGGCAAGCCGTTTTCCAGCAAAGCACTGCGCGAATGCTACCGCCTCGGTGCGGAAAAATTCGGCTGGAAGGACCGCAAGCCGGAACCGCGCTCGATGCGCGATGGGAATTTGTTGGTCGGCTGGGGCACCGCCACCGGCATCTGGCCCGCCATGCAGATGAAGGCCAGCGCGAACGTCACTTACCGAGCCGACGGCACGGCCAGCGTGACCAGCGCCACGACCGATATCGGCCCCGGGACCTACACCGTGATGACCATTATCGCCGCCGAGCATCTCGGCATCGCTGCGGAGAAGGTGAAATTCGAGCTGGGTGATTCCCGCTACCCGAAAGCTCCCGCGCAAGGCGGATCGTGGACGACCGCCAGCGTCGGCACCGCGATCCACGGTGCGGTGCAGGAGATCAAGGTGATGCTCCTGGACCTTGCAAAGAAGGACTCCTCATTCGCCGATGCGAAACTGGAAGACGTCACCATGTTAGACGGCAAGTTGCAGGTCGGCACCAAGACCATGGACATCGCCGAACTGATGGCTTCCAACAACCTGAAGGAGCTCAGTGTGACTCACGAGGCCGCTCCGTCCGAGGAGCGCGAGAAATACTCCATGGCCGCCCACGGTGCGCAATTCGTGGAAGTGAAAGTCGATCCCGATCTCGGCATCGTCCGCGTCACCCGCGTCATCGAAGTCACCGCCTGCGGAAAAATCATGAACCCGAAAACCTCGCACAGCCAGGAGATCGGCGGCGTCATCTGGGGCATCGGCATGGCTCTGCAAGAGCACACCGAAGTCGATCATCGCTACGGCCGGATGATGAACGCCTCGTTGGAAAGTTATCATGTCCCGGTGCATGCGGATGTGCACCACATCGAGACGATTTTCGTCGAGGAGGATGACAAGATCGTGAATCCGCTCGGGGTGAAAGGCATGGGCGAACTCGGACTTGTAGGCATTCCCGCCGCCATCGCCAACGCCGTCTATCATGCGACCGGCATCCGCGTGCGCGATCTGCCGATCACACCTGACAAACTCCTTGCCCGCCAGGCCTGATGAAGTCGCTCGAGCGCATCCTCGCCGCCGCCTGTCGTGAGCGCGACCATCCCTGGGCCTTGGCCACGCTTGTTAGGACGGCCGGTTCGACCTATCGGAAGCCGGGCGCGCGGTTGCTCGTCTCGCCGGATGGGAGCACCACCGGCGTCCTGAGCGGCGGTTGCCTGGAGGAGGAAATCGCCCGCCTCGGTCTGGAGGTGATGACGAGTGGTTCGCCAAGACTCGTTCCGTTCGATACGCGACGGCTTTACGGCTGCGATGGCAGGCTGGAGATTTTCATCGAGCGGATCGAGCCCGCCAGGGAAGCTGGGAATTTCCTAACCGCCGTCGCCGGGCGCATCGAGCAACGGGAAATTTGCCGCATCAAGATTGAGCACTCGGGCTGCGGGCAGAATGCCCGCGCCACGGTGGCCCGGGCATTCTGCCCGGAGCCTTCTCGCTCCGAACTGCTGCCGCACCACACCCTCCTCATCCAGCGCGAAGACTGTTTCGTAGAAATCCTCCCGCTGCCTGTGAGGCTCCTATTATTCGGTGACGGCCCGGAAATCCCACCGATCCGCTTGTTCGCAGCGGGGCTCGGCTGGTGCGTCCGCGCCTACACCCATCCCGCCGAACTGCCGTCGGATTTCCTAACGGACGAACAGACGGCCGCCGTGGTGATGACCCACAATTTCGGCCGCGACTTCGCCGCGCTGGACCGGCTGCTACCGTTAGGGCTGCCCTACCTCGGCCTGCTCGGTCCCAAACGCCGGCATGCGGAGCTGCTAGGCCGGCTTCAGGAAATCCGCGAGCTGGAACCCGATTGGCTCGCCAGCTTGCATGCGCCGGCAGGGCTGGACATCGGCAGTGAGTCGCCCGAGGAAATCGCTCTCTCCATCGTATCGGAGGTGGCAGCCGTTCTCGCGAATCGCAGTGGCGGATCACTCCGCGATCGGGCCTCCGCCATACATTCGGTGAACGCCATCGGCAGAGAGGCATGATCGGGATCGTTCTGCTGGCCGCCGGTGAATCCAGCCGCCTTGGATCGCCGAAACAACTGCTGCCGTGGTCCGGGCACACATTGCTCCGGCACGCCGCGCTGACGGCCCTGGAAGCGGAGCTCGGGCCTGTCGTCGTGGTCCTCGGTGCCCACGAACAAGACTGTCGGGTGGCGCTGGAAGGCTTGTCCTTGGTGATTTCGCACAACCCGGACTGGCTCTCAGGCATGGGTGGTTCCATCGCCGCCGGGGTTCGCGCGCTCCAGGTAAATCCATTGGAGGCCGTCATCGTCATGCTCTGCGACCAGCCCTTCGTCACCGCCACGACGCTTCGGGATCTCGACGCGGAGTGGCGGCGCGGAGGTTGCGAGGTCGTCGCCACCCGGGCCGGGGAGACCTTCGGTCCACCCGCGCTGTTCTCCTCTAACCGCTTTCATCCGCTGCTGGAGTTGCACGGTCACCAAGGCGCGAAATCCCTATTGCGGGAAGAGTCTTCGTCACGGTTCATCGAGTTTCCAGAAGCCACCCTCGACGTGGACACCCCGCAGGACTGGGCAGCCATAAGGGGCATGGACGTCTCGTCCATGCGCAGGGACGAGACGTCCCTGCCCCCTATTGCAAAAGATTCTGCGACTTTTTGACAATTGGAGACATAGGCCATGAAATGAAACCCATGTTCATGACTCCTTCGAGGTGCATTCACCCATTGAGATTGGCGCTGACCGCTGCGTCGCTGTGCTACGGCTTTGGCGCGGCGCTCGCCGGGAATACCTGGACGGGTGGGGGTGCCACCGCGAACTGGAGCGATAACGGCAACTGGGGCGGAAGCGCGACCACGTATGGGACTTTGACTTTCACCACCGGCGGCGCGCAAGGCACCACGAGCACTAACAACTTGATCGGAGCGATGAACCGGCTGAACTGGACCGGCAGTTCAGCGTGGACATTGAATGGTTCCACCACGCTCTCGCTCTTCGACAATGGCGGAGTGCAGGCCAAGCTCGAAAACCAAAGCACCGGCCTGGTGACGATCCACGTCCCGATCACTTTTGCGAACACGAACGCGACCAACCCATTCGGCGAGATCAACGCGATCGGTGGCGACATCACCTTCGGCACTGGCACCCTAACCGTGAACGGAACGTCGGTGAATGGTATCAAACTTTTCGGCTCCGGCTTTACCACGACATTCAACAACACGGTCAATGCCACGGGCAAATGGATCGCGATGACCTCGGTGAATGGATCGACGCTGGCGATCGGCGGGACGGTTACTTCCGGTGATGTTTATGTGATGAATGGCGGCACCCTAGCCCTCAACGCGGGAGGATCGCTCACCACCAGCGCGATTCGTCTCGGCGGAGATTTCGGAACCACCGGAAATCAGAATCAAACGAAAAGCGGGACCTTCCAGCTCACAGCCCCGGCCGGCGGGCAGAATTTCAGCGGCACCCTCAATTCCGTAAGTGGAAATGGCACCAACGCCCTGCGCATCGATTCCCAGAACACCAGCGGCACGAACACGCTGGGAGGCGGCATCTTTCTCGACAGCAATCTGATCATCCAAAGCAGCGCCGGCGGCTCGCTCGCCCTCACCGGCACCACCATCAATCTCAAGAGCCAGCAGCTCACAATCAACAACAGCGGCGCGGTCTCCATCAGCAATCCCATCACCACTAGCACGAGCGGCGGGAGTCTGGTGAAAAGCTCCGCAGGCACGCTCACGCTGAACGGTGCTGGAACCTACACAAGCGGCACCACCGTCAATGGCGGCACGCTGATGTTGGGAATTAACAACGCCTTGCCGGTCGCTTCCGGTTCGCTGGCGATCGGTGGCGCGGGCGCGACCGTGGAGATGAACGGCAAGGATCAAACGGTCGTGGGTTTCAATGATAACGGCGGACTAACAAGCGGCACGCTGACAAACAATTTCGCAGGCACTTCCACCTTCACACTCAATGATACCGGGCTGGATAACTTTGCAGGTGCGATCACCGATGGCGGACCCGGCAAGCTGATCAAGCTGATCAAAACCGGCGCAGGCATCCTCACTCTATCAGGCTCGAACGCCTACAGCGGCGAGACAATCATCAACGGCGGCACACTCGCGCTGGGCACCGGCGGCTCGCTGGGAAACACCGCGATCACCATCAACTCCGGTGCCTCGTTCAGCCCCATCCAAGGCAGCACGGCGGGGGCAAGCGCCGGTTCGTCCGGAGCCAGCCTCACCGTGAAAAGCGGAGCGACGCTCGACATGACATCCGGTGGCACAGGCACGGTGGGCGCGTTCATACTCAATCCCGGAGCCAATTCATCTGCCGGCCCCGCCCTCGATCTCCAAGGCGGCACGCTCAAGGTCGATCTGGGCAGCAGCACGGCCGACCAACTCGTTGTCAACAGCGGCATCGCCTCCGTCAGCGGGGTGAACCATATCACGGTAAAAACCACCGGACTCAGCAGCCTGACGCTGGGAACCTATGATCTCATCAGCGCTCCTAACGGCGGGCTTGCTGGCAGTTACCAGTTCAACAGCGGCAGCCCGCTGCACGTCATTTCACAGACGAGCATCGTCACGCTCGGCGCGAACGCCTATCGCCTCTCGCTCAACAGCACGCCCACTGCCCTGCAACTCATGATCGCCACCGCCCCGGCGAAAACGGCGCTCAGCCTCATGCCGCTCGGCGCATCGATCACCGAGGGCGCGAGCGCGGACAATCCCTACAACGGCGGCGGTTATCGCAGCAAACTCTACCAATACCTCGCCAACGACGGGCGCTTCAACATCAGTTTCGTCGGCAGCAATACGCGGCTGTTTGACTTCAACCCCACCGCGCCCAACATCCTGACCACTGCCGGACAACTGCACAACGAGGGCCACCTCGGATCGGCCACCTGGCAAATTCTCAACAACCTCAACGGCTTCGATAACTCGAACTCCGGCGGCAGCAACAACGGCGGCTTCTGGCTGGCTCCTAACAACGGAGTGAACCCGAACTACGTGACCCTCAATGTCGGCGGCAACGATTATGTCACCAATCCCAACGACCCCTTCGTGGTGGATCGCCTCAACCAGATCGTCAACACGGTCTCGTCGCTGCGGCCGGGTGTGACGGTGATTGTTTCCAATCTCGCCTGGCGGCAAACGGTCGGTGGCTCGATCAATTCGCGCTACAATCCCTTCGTCCCGGGCATGGTTTACAGCGCCGTGCTCAGAGGGCTGAACGTGCGCTTCGTCGATATGTATGGTTTGCTTTCCCCTAACGATTCGAACGCGAATCTCTCCAGCGATCAGATCCACCCCAACCAGACCGGCTACAACCTGATGGCCGATGCCTGGTGGAAATCGCTGGCCTATGGTGCCGCCTATTGGACGGGAAATCAGGACTCCAACTGGAACACCCTCAACCCGGACACCTCGACGAACTGGGCCATGGATCACCCGCGCAGCACGGATCGCCAGGCGCTGCTGGATGCCGCCACCGATGTTTATTTCAATGGCAACAACGCCCCGATCACCACCACGCTCGGCGCGGACGTTTCCATCCGCGGCCTGAATTTCGCCAGCGGCGCAAGCGCTCCAGTCACGATCGGCGGCAACAACACTGTCACCCTCGGCAGCGCCGGAATGACCGTGCAAGCCGGCACCAGTGGCCACACGATCGCGGCGAATGTCGCGCTGGGTTCCGCTCAAACGTGGTCGAACATTTCCAGCAATCCGCTGACAGTGAATGGCAGCCTCGGCGGATCGCAGCCGCTCAAACTCGTCGGCCCCGCGTTTTTCAATTTCGGCGGAACCAATTTCAACACGGGTGACTTCGCTATCGATTCCGGAGGCATGTCGATTGGAACTACCGGCAGTCTATCGGGGCAGGGATTCATCTTCGTCGGGAACGGTGGCAGTGCTTTTGCCAATGTGAACGGATCCATGCTCAGCGCGAATACCAGCACCCCGATCGGCAACGCCATCGTCACCAACAAAGCCGACACCGGCAGCGCACTCGGAATTGGCACCCGCACCATCGGCGGTGCCAACACCGCCGGCACCGTAACCTTCGGCGGCGCGGTATTCATCAACGGCGGCACGGTTCTCACCGCCGCAGCCGGAGGAGTGGCTGCGTTCACTAACACCATTGCCAGTGGCAGCGACACCGGAAACATCTCGCGCAACGTCACCGTTTCCGGTGCCGGCATCGTCAGACTTGCAGGAAACAACACCTACAGTGGTGCGACCAACGTCAGCAGCGGCGGCACCCTGCAACTCGACGGGTCCATCTCCGGCAGCGTCACCGTCAATAACAACTCCCGCCTCACTGGAAATGGCACCATCAACCAGAACCTCACCATCGACAGTGGCGGCAGTGCCCGCTTCAACGGCGGCACCTTCACCATCAACGGCAGCATCACCAACCATGGACTCTTCATCCTGAGCAACGGCGCGAGGATCATCGGCAGCAGCCAGTCTTTTATTAATAACGGCACCCTCGACATCATGACCGCCGGCGTTTTCACGCTCCCGGCCGGTTTCATCAACAACGGCGTCATCATCGACTCCAGCGTGGTCAAGGTGAGTAGCGTGGACAAGAACGGCGATCAGGTCAGCCTGAGTATCGACTCCTACACCGG
>JBBRCO010000021.1:0-32006 GCA_038204755.1 Verrucomicrobiales bacterium | reverse complement strand
GAGGTCAACGCCGAGATACGTTTGGAATTGCTGACTCGTGTTTTTTGTTTTTGATTTCATGGGAAGGTAAGATTACAGAGGGTTTGCGTTGCCTCAAGTCCTTCTCATTCTATCTAGTGGGGTTGCCATCACTTTTGACGTCATCCAAAGAAATGAAGAGTTTCGAGATCATTGTCGACGGGGTTGAGGTTGGATACGTGACCTGTAAGCGTTACGAAGACCGACAGAGCAGCATCTGCATAGCTGGCCTGGTGAAGCCGTCGTTGGAAGAGCAGCTGAGAGAACTCAATATCAACGAGGAATATCCATGCGCCGTCCTGCATAATGTTGTGATCTCACCTGACTTCCAACGCAAAGGCTATGGAACCTCGGCTGTCAGAGAATTTGAGAGACGTGCTGTAGAGGACGGCTGCAAGTTTGCGATATGTCATGTTGGCTACGATACTCTGCCCGAGATGAATTCAAATTTAGACTTCTACGATTCATTGGGGTGGGATCATTTTTACCATGATAGCGGTTCCCGGATCGAGAACAGGCCAACTGACTACGTGTTCTGTCTAAGATTTCGAGATTTGACCGTATTCGACCACGATGCAGAAGGTGAGAACCCACAAGTCACCTTCACAAACATCTAAAAAAGAAGGCTAACAAGGCGCGACATGACAATTCCTACCAGCCGCCCTATTTCGACGATTTCCCGTTACTACAATCTCAACCCCGCGATCTACGCTCGCACCCGCTGGTAGGGGTGCATACGCTTTGACGTTGATATGGCTGCGATTTTGTCAAGTGGATATAGTTCCTTTTTCCAATCATTTTGATGGGTTCCATTTGGATTGGTAACAACAGAGTAGAAACGAGGAGCGGGACGGGTGATGCGATTTCGCGCAGACGGGTAGGCAATGGGAGCGCAGCGGACATGGACAGGAGCGAACGCGACGTGCCCGCAGGGTGCCGCAGGCATCAAATATGCGTGGGCTGGTTCCACATGATTTTGTCTTCACCTTTGGCCTTGTTCTCAATGACTAAAGGCCTGTCCCTCTGTCATCCCAAATGATTAGGCTCCCCGGAATGACTAAAGGCCTGTCCCTCTGTCATCTCCCTCTGTCATCCCTCTGTCATCAAAAGCTGATCCGCCTACGCCGAGGCTACGGGCGGACGAGAACGCTAAAATGAAGAGCGGGAAAGACGGGGGGCGTGACGCCGGAACTACTTTTCAGGATGAGATGCCGGACTGACGCAATGGGCTCTTGAAAGCTTTTTTGGAGACGCTGGATTTTAGCGGAACGCTGGTCGGATGGGTTGGCAACGGATGCTTGGCCTTGCGTTCGGCAGCGGCGTGGGTCTTGGCCCAAGTGAAGAATTTACCGAGGTCGCCGTCGAAATCGGCTGCAATCGCCGCTCTAGCGTCGCGGACTTCCTGAACGATGGTGTCTTTCATAGCTGAGGTTTGGTGAGGACTTCGGGGTTGCGGCGGATTTTGTTTTTTATGGAGGTGGTGAGGGATTGGAGGAGGGCGCGGGCCTCGGCGATGAGGACGCGGATGCGGGCGGTCTCGCCGACGGAGTCGATCTGGTCTTTTTGCTGCTCACCACCTTTGCTGTCGATGAGGGCGAGATCGGCCTGGAGATCTGCGACGAAGCCTCGGTCGATGGAATAGGTGATGAATTTGGCGACGGTGGCGGGGGTTTCGAGTTGCTTGAGGATGCGCTCGGCATCGGCGAGGATATCGCGGTGGGTGTCATCGCCGAGGCGGTAGGGCGTGGCGAATCCGGGTTCCTTTTTCGCGATGGTGGCGGCGGTGCCGGCGATGGCTTCGAGGTCATCGCGGACTTCATCAAAGAGGTAGGCTTTGGCTCCGGTGGCGGCGCTGGCGGGAATGCCGGGTGTCTGCGTGGGCGGGCCGATTTCCGTGAGGAGCGGGGTGATGCGGGCGATGTCCCCGGCGGCCTCGCTACCAGCGGCAAAGGCGGCGGCGCGAGGGATGAAAAATGTTTCGGCGCGCTGGAGGGCGTTGTAAACGTTGGTTTCCAGATCGTTCATGGGAGGGCGGGAGTGGTT
This sequence comes from Verrucomicrobiales bacterium, assembly GCA_038204755.1. Classification (GTDB taxonomy): domain Bacteria; phylum Verrucomicrobiota; class Verrucomicrobiia; order Verrucomicrobiales; family Akkermansiaceae; genus Luteolibacter. The sequence goes on along the minus strand of JBBRCO010000021.1, from coordinate 29,945 downwards.
GTTTTTCTGGAATGATTCAAGCTCTTCATGAGCAAGTGCGTGGCTAACAAAGTGTTTGGCTAATGCGAGCCATTTGTGGTGGCAGGTTTGCCAGAATGGAATCTTTCGCGACGTAACTTGATGAAAATGTGTGGGTTGCGAAGAGAAAAGTTTCCAGAGGTGAATCTCTGCTGGCTGGAAGTGAATCTCTGCTCGTCGGAACCTGATCTCTGCGCGCTTGGGAGGGCGCTTTGAATGCTGGAGGTCAATCTCTGCGCTCTGAAAGTGATTCTCAGAGAGCTGGAGGTGATTCTCAGCGGGCTGGAGGTGCGGCTCTGCGTGGGCTGGAGAGGGTGGGGTCTTTGCGGTGGAAAAATTCTACGGTGTCGCAGAGGACTGCGGCTAGGGATTGGGCATCGGGGTGGAGTTGGGTGATGTCCTCGCGCTCTTTATCGGTTTTGGTTTGAGCGGATTGTGAGAGGGCCTCGGCGGTTTTGAAGGCGGTGGAGCTTCCGATCATCGTTGGATTCCCAATGATGAGTGTGCATGATCGCCCCCATGAAAATCCCAGCAATCATTTGCCTGTTCGCGCTCATCCCCGCCTGTGGCCCGATGCGCCCCACCGCTGATCTCGGTGAGATCTACAGCGCGGCGGCAAGGCAGGAACATTTGGATAGAAATCCGATTATTGTCATCCCCGGCATACTCGGCTCACGGCTGGTGGATAAGCAGGGAAGGGTGGTTTGGGGGGAATTCGGATCAAATGCCGTGAATCCTCGGAGCGCGGAAGGCCGGCGTCTGATGGCCCTGCCGATGTCAGCCAGCGGCTGGCCGCGCGACGAGGTCAGGCCCGATGGGACACTCGAACAACTCAGGGTTTCGTTTGGATGGAATTTCAAATTCAGCGCCTACTCAGGAACGCTGCGGGCCTTCGGCGCGGGTGGTTACCTGGACCCGGCGTACGTCGAGCTCAGCAAGATCGACTACGGCCCGGGGCATTTCACCTGCTTTCAATTTGGTTATGACTGGCGCCGGTCGTGCGCTGAGAATGCGGCGCTGTTGGAAAAATTCATCAACCCGAGACCTGGCAGACGCTCCAATGGGGCTTGGCCGATCCCGCGCAAGACAAGGTGCTGCAAGACCTTCTTCCGTCGGTGACAAATCTCGAAGAGCGGCGGAAAATCGCCAAGGATCACCTTGCGTCATTGGAAAGGCGTCCAGTTTATTTTCGCCGACCACGTGTTGATGACCAGCGATCCCGCCTTTGTGGACAACGTGCTGCATTTGCTTCTTGAGGAACCCCGGCCCTGAAATTCGCGGAATAAAAATCCGTGCGGGGGTTCTTATCAGGGATTACTAAAACAATAACCATGAAACCATATTTTACTCTACCCCTACTTGCGATCGCTGCTGGTGTGTTAGCCCAGTCCTGTGCAAAAGGGGAGGATTCACCGGAAAAGGTGACTCTGAAAAGCAAGCTCACGGCGATGCAATACAAGGTCACGATGGAGAACGGCACCGAGCCGCCGTTCCGCAACGAATACCACGACAATAAAAAAGCCGGCATCTATGTTTCCATTGTGAGCGGGGAGCCGCTTTTCAGCTCGCTGGACAAGTTCGATTCCGGCACCGGCTGGCCCAGCTTCACAAAGCCGATCGCTCCGAGCGTCCTGAAAAACAAAAAAGACACCTCCGCAGGCATGGATCGCGATGAGGTTCGTTCCGCGAAGGCTGACACGCACCTCGGACATGTCTTCAATGATGGACCCGCCCCGACGAACCTGCGCTATTGCATCAACTCCGCCGCTCTGAAATTCATACCGGCCGAAAAACTCAGTGAAGCTGGCTTCCCCGAACTCGCGAAAACCTTCACCAAGTAAGGATTCGAATCATGAAAACACATAACATTATTATAGCAATTGCGCTCTTCCTTCCCGGGTTCCTGCGGGCCGCCGATCTGAAGCAAGCCACCTTCGCTGCGGGATGTTTCTGGTGCATGGAAGCAATCTACGAGCGTGTGCCGGGCGTCACCGGAGTCGTCTCAGGCTACAGCGGCGGCAAGGAAAAAGATCCGACGTACGAGCAAGTCGGCAGCGGAAACAGCGGCCACTGCGAGGCGATCCAAATCACCTATGACGCCGACAAAACGAGCTATACCAAACTCCTTGAGGTCTTTTGGAAAAGCCACGATCCCACCAACGGGCGCGGCGTAGCTCCAGACTTCGGCAAGCAATACCGTTCCGCCTTGTTTTACGGAACCCCGGAGGAAAAAAGCGAAATCGATAAATCAAAATCCGCCCTGGAAAAGCGACTTGGTAAGAAAGTGGCCACCCAAATCACCCCGTTCGAGAAATTCTATCCTGCCGAGGATTACCATCAGGACTACGTGAAAAAACACCCTGAGAACCCCTACGTCAAAAACGTGTCGATTCCCCGCCTGAAAGAAACCGGCTTCAAGCCATGATCTAGCGAACGCGTGCTTCCGAACTGCTTGTATCGAAGTTACCCTGAAAAAGAGATCAGTTCGCCACTGGATCGAGGCCGAGTTCCTTTCGTTTCCCCACATCTTCCGGATTGTGTAACTCCCAGTAAGGGATGTTCATCAGGCGCTTGTTCAGGGTGGCGGTGGTGGTGCCGGTTCTTGTCGTCTCCTCCCATTTCCTGATGATGTGGGGGAATGCGGTGTCGAAGTGAATGGCGAGGGTGCGGCCCAGCGACGGATAGATGAGCGTATAGGTGCTGCTTCCACCGGATTCTGACAAGGTGGCGCTCGCCTTCACGGTGGCGATGGGCTGGTGGTTGAAGCGGGTGAAGATGGCTCCGGGGATGATCCCGGTTTCCCCGATGGGGAGTTTCTTGGGATCGAGTCTGAGGGTGAGCCATAGCTCGTCCTCAAGGTGGGCGGCCGGAAGGGTGAGATCTTTGTCACCTGCGTTCTCGAAATAGGAGCGCAGTTGGATGCTCCAGCCGTTTTCACGGAAGTTAAACTGCTGGAAAGCCTGCCCGCACCAGTCTTGGATGGAGGTGGTGGATTTCAGGGCGTGTGGGAATTTCCCCGGATCAATGGGGCGGAAGGTACTTGTCATTGTCCGGTAGGAGTAAATGCCGGTGTTGAAGGAGGTGAGGGCGTTCAGCTTGAGCACTTCGGTGGAGTCGCCTTTTCCGCTCTCATCTTTCACCTGCTTGGCGGTGAGAAATGGCTCGGTGACGAAAATGAGCTCGGCGTGTCCCGGATGATTCTTGCCATAGCGGGATTGGGAGAGCGTGAACGAGCTGATCTCGGCACCGTTGAACCAGAAATCGCGGATCTTGTCGGCGTGGAGGGGAAGCGTGAGAAAAATGGATAGGTAAATTGCCTTCATGCCGCAAGGTAGCAGCAATCGGGAAGTTTGCATCACCCAAAAGCCCAGCCCGGTGTGAACCGATGACATGGGTTACAAACTGCCCGGGAACATTGGATACATATTAACTTGGACGCATGTCCTGGAGAATCGAGCCCGCCATTTTTGCCACGACATTTTCCTACTCGGGAATTTTTGGAGCGACTGGCGCGAGGTCCACCCGCTTCCCGGTCTCCGCAGAGGTGCGTGCTGCATCCAGGATCTCCGCGACGACGAGATTGGTGGCAACCGATGAAAGTCCCGCTGGCACTTTCTCTCCCCGCACCACGGCGATGAGGTAGGAAAGTGAATCTGCCTCGGATCCGGGCAAGGGCGGCACGGGTGAACTTACCTCGGCATCCTTGCCTGTTCGTAACCTGACGACTTCCTTGTCTGGCACGAGAATTTGCCCTGTTTGGCCGTAGAGTTCCATATCTTTGCGGTCAAAGGGCCAATTCCACGATGCCTGGATGATGCACTGGGCACGCGGATAAGTGAGAATGATGGTAGCCTCATCTTCTACCTTCGGATAGGTAGCCGGTTTTATCTGTTGGGTCACCGCGGTGACAGATGTCGGGCGCTCCCCCTTCATCAACCATGTCATGAGGTCCGCGCCATAGCAGCCGAAGTCCATCAAAGCACCACCACCATTGAGCACGGGATCTGTGAGCCATTCTAGAAATTCCGCCGAACAGCCTATTTCCTTCGGCCCGCGGTGACCATCATGGACGACGACTTTGCGAAGCTCACCGATGGCTGCCTGTGGGTGCAACAATTCATAGGCGGCGTGATTTGAGGCATACCAAGTGGTTTCATAGTTAATGATCACCTCTATGCCGCCCTTTTTCGCCGCACCCGCCATGGCAAGAGCATCTTCTAAATTCAATGCCATTGGTTTTTCCATCATTACGTCGATGCCGCGTGCCGCGCAGGCCTCCAGGACGCGGCGGTGACCGAAGGTACTGGTGAAAACCGCCACTGCCTGAGGCTTGGCTTGGTCCAACATAACTTCCAATTCATTGTAGAAAAGCCCATGATCTAACTTATATCGTGTTCTATAGCGGTCCGCGAGCGCTTGATTCGGCTCCACGATGCCCACCAGCGCCACGTCATCCCGGCGGATCGCTCCCGGCAGGAAACCGTGGGCATGATCGTGGTTCAGCCCTACCATCGCAAAGCGCAAGGGCGCTTTTTTTTCATCCGCTTGCGCAGGCCGGGCAAACAACGAAAGCGATATGAACCAGAGAAGCTGAATGGATTTTTGCATTGCCGTAGGATTATCCCCGAAGTTGGCCGTTTCAAGATCGTTAGAATCATCTGAAAAGCTGTTTTTTTTGCAGAGGACCCGCCTACGGTCAGTAATCCGGCATCCGAAGATGGCCACTTTCCCCATTGGCACCTTGGCGGCGGATGCTATCACTCTTCTCAAGGAAGGGAAATTCTGTTCATACCGCCAACTGGTCCATGATCGTCCCGGATCCGGAATTACGGACGGACAAGGACTTGGCGGGATGTTCCGGACCACTTGCCCGGATTGGAATCTCGCGCTGCAGGAGTCGATCAAGAACCATGATCGCGAGGATTGTCGGAAATGAAGGGGTTGCGTTGGCGGGGGTTTTTGGCAACTCTCTTTCGCTTGGTGAAATTTCAAGAGAATGACAGCATTTCTTTTCAGTTGTGATTATGCGACCTGCGCGGTGCCTGAGGCCTATCGGGAAATCTTCCGGGGCTCCGAGGAGGCGCTGACGTCGAAGGAAGGCTGGGAACCCGGTTCGCTCAATCTGGCCCAGGGCTTTGCGATGCGATTCCGCACGCCGCTGGTGCATGGCGATGTCACGCGCCTGCTCATCGATCTCGCAAAAGACGGCGATGCGCGCTGGAGCCGGTTTTCCCTTAAACTGCCGGAAGCGACCCGCGTCAAAGTCGCTGACCGGCACGAGCGGCCCTACCGGCTGTCGCTGAATCAACGCATCGCCGAGGATCTGCGGCGTCATGACGCGCTGCTACATATCATGATCCACACCGATCCCGCGACCGATGGGCTCGTAATGTTGGAAACTCCTCCCGGCGCACTTCTAGCGGAAAAATTCGCCGCAGCCTGGCGGACGAAACTCGCCGCTGGTGATGTGGACGTGCGCCATGTCCGTGGGGTGGGGGAAACGCCGCTGAGTGTGAGCCTCGCCAAGGAATATCCGCTTTCCCAATACGCCCAGGTCAGGTTGTTAGTCTCGCAGACTTTTTTCCTCGAAGGACGGCCCTGGCGTTGGGAGACGCTGAAAAAATTCGTGTTGGAATCCCTCGCGGCGGCGGCGGCGGAGGTGAAGGTGGTCAGCGACCCAGAATCCCCCGCGACTGGTCCACGCTGAGCGAGCGTTGTTCGCGCCAGTCGAGGATTTCTGGCTGCATGGACACCTCGCGGCGGTTCTCGATGCGGTCGTTGGATGGCTTGGCGATTTGGTCTTTGCCCGCCTCGCGGGCGCTGTTGGTGGCGTAGGTATCGGTCTTGTAGGTATCGGGGATTTTCGCGGTGCTGCCGGATTCACGCGCGCCTTTGCCTTGGAGATCCGAGGCTTTCTGGAAACGGCTGCCGTCGGTGTTGCCCGAGTATGGTTTGCTGTCGTATTCCTTGTTGCCCCACCAGGATTTTTTCGTGTAGTCGCCGGTCTTGTATTGTTTCTTGTCGAAGCTCTTACCGGCGAAGTTCGGGTCCTGCCCCTTGCTTTCGAATGAGCTGCGCTTGTTGGATTTTGGGATGAGGTTGCCGTCCGGGCCTTTAATCATACCGTTGTCTTTTGCGATGTCTGCGGACCATTCATCCACGGTGCGAATTCTAGCGCCTTCGGGCTTCGGAGTGGCGTTGTTTCCCGAGTCCGAAGCACAGGCGGCCAGCAGCATGATAGGCAGCAGGAAAAGCGGATGGATTTTCATCACGGAGTTTGTTCGAGGCGTTTTTCGAGCGCGTTGTCCGGTTGGGCACCGCGTTCGAGAGCTTTGTTATAATAATCCCGCGCGATATCGAGCCGTTTGTCGCGGGCGGTGAGCACGGCGAGGTTGAAATAAGGTTCGCTGGGCACGGGATCGGCCGTGATCGCAGCTTTAAAATGGGACTCCGCCTCGCTTGTGCGGCCCATGCGGTGACAGATGGTGGCGTAGAGGAACTGGCTCTTCGCATCGTCCGGCGCGAGATCGACGGCTTCCTTGGAGCTCTTCTCGGCCAACTTCAGATCGCCAATGGTCATCAGGGCAAACCCGAGCATCCGGCGGGCGTAAGGATTGTTAGCATCCAGCTCACCGGCCCGGCGGAAGGTGTCCACCGCGGAGGCGGGATCGTTCAGGCGGAGGTCGATGACCCCCAGTTTACAAAGCGCGGAAATACGGCCGGGGTGTTCCTCGACGACCATTTGCAACAACTCGCGAGCTGGCAGCAGCCGTCCGGAAACAAAAGCTTTCTCCGCCGTGCGCTCGAAAACAGTGACGTCCCTGTTCAGCTCGGCGGTGTTCCGGCCGACGGTCGCGCGGTCTTGGGCGAAAGGGGAGGTAAACTCACCGTCCACGTTCTTCTCTGCGAGCAGGCGCTGTTCGTCGGGTGTGAGCTGGATTTCCTGAGTGTCGAAAAGTTTCACCGCCTGGGCGATGCGCTCGTCCTTTTCTCCCAGATCTTTGACGGCATCGATCAGAAGATCGCGTGCCTGGCGGCGGCGTTCCTGCACGCGGAGCTGGCGTTGGATGATGTCGCGGAGGACCTCGACTTCTGCCGGATCGGCAGAAGCTTTCCCTTGGGCAAGCAATGTTTCCTCGCCTTTCAATCGTTTTTCCAACTCCGCGAGCCGGGCGTCCTGATCGCGCTTTTCCTGATGGAGTTTGTTGATTTGAGACTTGGCGATGGCGAGGTCGCGCAGGGCGTCGGTGATGTCGTCTTTTGCGGCGTTGTTATCGATGTTGAGGCGCTCGACCTTTTCGTTGGCCTCGCGGAGATTTTTCGCCAAGCCCATGTTTTGCTCGATGAGATCCTGGATGCGGCCGGCTTCGTTGAGCTTGAGCAGGGCGCTCATCTGGGCCTTTTCCTGGAGCAGTCCATCGCGCTCGGTGCGGAGCTGGGAGGAGGCGGCGTTGCTTTCCTCGAGCTGCCTGACGAGGCTGCCGATGGTTTCGTTAGCCTTGGCGAGTTCGCTGCTTTTTTGTTCCAACTGTTTTTCGAGAGCCTGGAGCTGGCTGCGCTGGCCGGAAACCACGGCGTTTGCGATATTCCGCTCGGCCTTGAGATTGCGATCAAGATCGGCGTATTTCTGTTGGGTCACCTTGAGGTCCGCCTCCAGTGTGGCGATGCGGGCGAGGGCCTCGGTGTGCGAGCTGCGGCTCTGCGAGAGGGCCATGCCCATCGCCTCGCGTTCCTGTTCGAGTCCGGAAATCCGCTGGTTGAGCGCTTTCATCTCGTTCTCCACCGGAGCGGCGGCGAGGCGGGCCCGCAGCGATTCCGCATTCGTTTCTGCCGCGCGGAGCTGGGCTTGGGCGAGATCGCGTTGGCGGGAAATGTCGCGCATCCGGGATTCGTTGCGCGAGGCGTCGGCATCCAGCGTGCTTTTGTGAAGTGCGCGGAGGCGTTTCACCTCTGCCACCGCTTCTTCGAGGCGGCGGGCTTCGAGTGGATTGACCTCAAGAATGCCGGGGGTGAGGGGCATGACGCCCTGCGCCGGATCGATCAAGATGCCGGGGTTTTTCACGCCGCCTTCGAGCTCGGCCACGACGCTTTGTTTCTTTTTCTTCTGCTCTTCCGCCTTCGGGAAAAGTTTGGCCAGATACTCGTGGTTTTTCTCGGTCCGGCTGGCGAGCATCTCCGATTTCCAGGCCGGGTAGAACTGGTGGACTGTCTCGAAAAGCTTCCCGGCTTGCTGCATTTTCTCCATTGCTCCCACAAAGTCTCCGCCGGCCTCCAGCTGCTCGGCGGCACGGGTGGCGAGGTAGCCTTGGAAATAAACGTCGGACGGATCAAACTGCGCGGTCTGAGGCGGCGGCTGCGGTGCCTGGCCATGCGCGGGGAGGGTGACTAACAGGCATGCGGCGGCGAGCCGGGCTGCCGGCATGCGCCAGATGGGTTGGATCCTTTCAAACATCGGGCAGGCACACTAGGCACGCCACGGCGGGGGAGCAAGCGGGATTCCGGGGGGGCAGAAGCGGGATCCACCGCTGGGGAGCCCTGCCGAAAACGGCCTGGACAAGGCATCATGGGCACCGTGTGAACCACGCATATCCTCGTTCTGCCACACCTTCAGCGGATCCACCATTCCGGGAGACCAGAGAGGATGAAGTTCTGAAAAATGGTCTGCTGTCCGCTGCTCAGGGCGAAAGCCGCTCGATCTTCCACGCGGCATCGTCCCGCCGATAGAGAAACCGGTCGTGCAATCGCGCGGGGCCGCCCTGCCAGAACTCGATCATCTCCGGCTTCACCCGATAGCCGCCCCAGAACGACGGCAGCGGGATCTCGCCCTTGTGGAATTTTTCACTGATCTCACTGAGCTTCAGCATCAGGAATTTCCGTGAAGTGATCACCTCGCTCTGGTTGGAAACCCACGCACCGATCTGCGATTCCCGGGGCCGGGAGGCAAAGTATTTGAGCGACTCTGCGGTGCTGATTTTCTCCGCCGTGCCCTGGATGATCAACTGCCGCTCCAGCGTGATCCACGGGAAAAGCAGGCTCACCCGCGGGTTTACCGCGATTTGTTTCGCCTTGCGGCTGCTGTAGTTCGTGAAGAAGACGAAGCCCTCGCCATCGAAGTATTTCAACAGCACCGTGCGCTGATAGGGCATGCCGGACTCATCGACGGTGGCGAGTGTCATCGCGTTCGGTTCGTGGACTTTCAGCTCGGTGGCCTGGGCAAACCACTCGGAAAACTGGGCAACTGGATCGGCGTTCAGTTCCTCCCGACGCAGGCCACGGTCTGAATATTCTTTGCGGAAATCGGCAAGGTCCATGGCGCAGTCTTGGTTCTGGGCACCCTCCGCGCAAGGCTGTCTGCCCAAAACCTCACTGTGGAAGCTTGTTCGAGTGCGGGCGGGGTGATTTTCCCCTCGTTTTCGGGTCGCGAACGCAAGGCGACTGCTCCGGAACCCAATCCGCGCTCTTTCGAAACCAAGCCGGGTGCAAAAGCAGGAGGGTTCTCGCCATTTCAAAGATTCCCCATTTTCAGGGCACAAGGCCTGCAAGAGAAGCGACGTTATTTCCACAAACTGGTATCAGGGTTCAAAGCAGCGGCGGGAATTCTCGCGGGTGAGCCTTGCGAGGGCGTCGGGCTGCATTCCGAATGCGGCTGCTAGGGCGCTGCCGATGGCGGGGAGATTGGCCGGGTGGTTTTGGTTTTCCGGGAGGGGATGGGTGATGATTTCCGGAGGCGGGAGCATGTCGGGAGCGTCGGTTTCCAGCAGAATGCGTTCGGGCGGGAGCTGGCGGAAGACGTCTAGCACTGCGGATTTACGCGGGTGCAGGAAATGGCCGGAGAAGGAAAAATACGCACCAAGCGGGATCAGGCGGCGGGCGGTTTCGATGGAGCCGCCGAAGGAGTGCATGAGAAAGCGCGGGGGCGGGGGAGTCTCGGCGAAGGCATCGAACAATGCGCCCCAGGCCTTGAGGCAGTGGAGGGTGACGGGGCGGCCGAGCTCGCGGGCGAGGCGGAGTTGGGCAAGGAAAATCGGGCGCTGGATTTTGATCGATGGCTCGGAAACCCAGGTGTCCAGCCCGCACTCGCCGATGGTGGCTTGCGGGTGTTTCTCTAGCAAGATGAGGAGTTTTTCCTGCCATCCGGCGGTTGCGGTGTGGGCGTGCCACGGATGGATGCCGAAGGCGGGGAGGATAAAATCCGGTTGGCTGGCAGCGAGGTTTGCGACGTTTTCCCAATCGTCCTCACAGGTGGCGTTGACGATGCAGCGCTCAATGCCGGCGGTGCGCATCGCGGCGCTAACTGACGCTGGATCTCCGAGGCGCGGGGAGTGGAGGTGGTTGTGAGAATCGACCCACATGGGTTGTGGCGGTGTGTGTGTGTGCGCCTGTGATTGTGGTGCGGTGGTCCCGCTGCGTTCTTCAGTTAGCGACGGTCATGGACGCGCCGCTACAGGGATTCATCGCAGGCCGCGGGGGGCGAGTTTTTTCGGGGCTTCGAAGGTGACATCGGTGATGGAAACGCGGCGGCCACCGTTAGCAGGATCGCAGGTGGCGACTTGCATTTTCCGCAGGGTCCAGACGTTATCGGCGACTTTCATGACGTCCTCGACCTGGAATTCCTTCACGAGCCCGCCGTTTTTATCATGGCCGCGGATGCGCATGAAGGCGCCGAACTTGGTGTGGACCCAGATGTAAACGACCTCGTATTTGCCGGGACTGCCCTTCGGCTTGTCGATGCGGAGTTTATAACAGGGCTGGCCGCCGACGTCTTCCTGGGCTTCGAATTTCGGATTTGGCCAATAGAAGAAGCGGAGGGCGAGGTCCTCGTAGGTGAGATCGGTGCCGGCGATGGGCTGGGTGATTTTTCCGGCAGGAAAGTCCTGGGTCTTGCCGTCGATCATTTCGAACAGGTCGTATTTTTCATCGGCGAGGCGCATGTGGAAGACGCGCCAGGTGTTGTTTTCGTTGAACTGGAACTGGATGTTCTTGCCGTCGAGGAAGAGGGCGATAGGGCTTTTTTTGCCATCTTTGGAGAGGTTGCCCTTGAGCGGCTCGGCCTTGTCGAGCTGGGTGAGGGTGGCGGAAATGCGGGCTCCCTGGAGGATGGCATTGGCGTCCGGCTGTTGGGCGTGGGCGCTGGAAACGAGCGCGGCGGCGACGAGGGCTGATTTGAAATTCATAGGGTGAGGATGGTGGAATCGGCGGATTGGACAAGCTTTGCAGACTTTTCCTTCAAAAAAGCGCCGGGGCCTGCGGTTAATTTTTAGAATCCGCCCTTTTGGGGCTTGATGATCCGGCAGCGGGCGAATTGGATGGCCAGAACGCAAGAGTCGTTCCCCGCCCCATGAGTCTCAGAAAGCAGCTATCAGACATTCTCCCCACCCTTCTTCCCGGAAATCCTGCCGATTCCATCAAAGGAACCGAGTTGATCCGCCTGACGCGCTTGCACCTGATCGGGAACTACTCGGATGCGTCGCTGCGCTATCATTTCTCCATCATGTCCTGCGATCCTGCCTCGCCGATCGCGAAGGTGGAAAAGGGCCAGGGCTACTACCGCCGGAGCGCGCCGCTGCCTGCTCTATCAGGAGCGCAGGAGCTGATGGCGCTAACGCAAGGGCGCCTGGACGATCTCACGAATGCCGACCCGGAAACCGTGGACGGCACGATGTTGCGGATCCGAAAGTTCCGCGCGGTGGTGACGCGATATTTCGAAATCAACGGTCGTTTTCCCTTCGCTTTCCGCCTGGCCTTCGGCAAGGACTCGCCGATCAGCAATTTGTGGAAATATCCCGAACTGGTGCTGGTCGATTGGGAAACCGGCGGCTCGCCTGACGAGGAGATGTCGCTGGATGAAACGATGCTCGCCTTCAAGCAGCGGTTAGGGATCGCGCCGTTCCGCCTGCACGCGGCGCGGCTGCGGATCCAGCCGTCACTGCAGACCTATCGGGAGGATTTTTTCCAAACGCTCGCAGTTTCCCTGTGGGCGCAGGGTGGCGAGCTGATCTACGCCGCGCCGATCGAGGATGAGGCGCTGGCGGATGGCCTCCGCCGCCTGAGCGCGACGTTCGGTGTGGGAGTGACATCATTTGGTCTAACGCCGGAAGTGCTGGAAGAACTGCCGCGTCCGGCGAACATTCTGAACGCCCATCCGCGCGAAACGGAGGCGATCATGGCGAAGCTGGATATCAACCGCATCGCCGCGCCGAAGTCCCGTCCGCATCTGGATTGGGCGGCGCTCACCTCGATGCGCAACGAGTCCGAGGAGGCCGAAAAGCTCGTGCTGTGGCTGACGCGCTGCATCGACGGCCGCCGCGCCGAGGGCTTCAAGGAGGATTGATTTTCGCGCGTGAGTTGGAATTTCCAGAGCGTGGCAATCGTCGGATCCGGAGCGATCGGGCTCTACTACGGCAGCCGGCTCGCGGCGGCGGGTGAGGACGTGAAATTCCTGATGCGCGCGGATTTTGAGGCGATTTCGGAAAACGGGCTGAAGGTGGAAAGCATCCACGGCGACTTCGAACTAATGGACGTTCAGGCGTTCCGGACGCCGGAGGAAATCGGTCCGGTGGATCTGGTGATCGTGGCGTGGAAGGCGACGGCGAACGACCAGCTCGCCAAGGTGCTGCCACCACTGCTGCATGAAAAAACGCAGGTGCTCACGCTGCAAAACGGGCTGGGAAACTGCGAAAGCATCGCGGAAATCATCGGGCCGGAACGCGTACTCGGCGGCTTGTGCTTTGTTTGTATCAATCGGATTTCACCCGGCCTCGTCAGTCATTCCGGTGGTGGAAGAATTTCCATAGGCGAGTGGCGGGAAGGGGAGCACGGCCGCGCTGAAGAGATCGCAAAACGTTTCCAAGGGGCGAAGATCCATGGATTCGCCGTGGGAAATCTCCGCAAGGCGCAGTGGGAAAAACTCATTTGGAATATCCCTTTTAATGGTTTTTCCGTTGCCGAGGGAGGCGTGACCACGGATGTGCTGCTCGGTGAAAACGGCCTGGAGGATGAGATCCGCGCCGTGATGACCGAGGTGGTGGAAGCGGCGAGGGCGCAGGGGCTCGATCTGGCGGATGCGCTGATCGAATCGAACATCACGCGCACCCGGCCGATGGGACCTTACCGGACGTCGAGCATGATCGATTTTGTAGAAGGCCGCGAGGTGGAGGTGGAGCCGATCTGGGGAGAGCCGCTGCGGCGTGCGAAGGCGGCGGGAGTGGCGATGCCGCACACGGAAGCGCTCCTCGGGCGCATCCGCGAACGGCTGGAAGAGCGGTAGAGTTCTGTCAGATTCAATGTGACGGACGGCGTGTGCGGACGTGGTTGCTGCGTCCCGCCGCAACCACGTCCGGCAAGGCCATCCCGGCGATTCTGCTAGGGCGTGATGAACGCCCGATAGAAACGCTTGGGGCCGGTGGCGAGTGTGGCGTTGTGGACGTAGGTCCACGGGCTGGAGACCGGCGTGTCTGAGGCTATCGTCTTCCAACTTCCGGGCAGCAGGGTGGTGCTGGTTTGAAGGGTTAGAAGGAAAAACGGAGTGGTGCGGAGGACGAGCGTCACGGCACCGGCGGCGGGACGTGAGATGGACGTGAAGACGGGAGGCTCCGGTGTGGTCTGATTGCCGCCGACATCACCGTTGAAGGTCACCCCGGCGATCGACGCGAGGGCCTTGCCGTCCATGGTGCTGCTGGTTTTCAGCGTTATGGCCTGATCGGCGAGGATGACGCCTTTGAAGACGGCGAACGTGTCGATCACCGCCGAGGTGCCGACCTGCCAGAAAATATTTCGCGGCAACGCGCCGCCCGCGAGGATGATGTGGACGTTGCTGCCGACCTGAAGATCCGCAGCGATTTGGAAAATCCAGACATCGTCCGGGCCACCGGTGAGAGTGAGGTCCGATCCGGTGATCAGCGCGGTTCCGGTGAATTTATAAAGGCCTGCGGCGAGGTTCAGGCCGCCGAGGTTGCCGGCTCCCGGATTGAGAAATGGGCCGGAAGGAATCGGCGAGCGTCCGGCGGCGTCGTTGAAGGCGATGGTGAGATCGCCCTTGGCCTCGGTCAACAGGGTGGGGGAGATCACCGAGCCCGCCGGACCTGCCGCATCCACGGAGTAGATCGTGCCATTTACCTGAGCCTGGGTCAGATGGATGGCGGCCCCCGAGATCGGGCTGGCACCCACGTTGCCATTGATGATGCCGCCGCCGGTGGTGGTAACCGCCGCTCCGGCGAGGATGGCGAAATTTCCGGCCGCGCCGAGATAGACCGGTGCAGGTCCCGCCGCGAGTACGGTAGCTTGCGGGATAATGAAACCCGCGCCGAGGATCAGGGCCATGAGGCCCCGTCGTGCGTATTTCGGTTCGGATTTGTATAGGGTGAGGACAGGAATCGAACCTGCTGCAATTGCGTTGGGGTATGTTTTCATCAGAGGGTGCAAGTCCGGGTGTAGGGGAGTGGGCGGGGGAACTTGCGCAGGCGGTGTGCCGCATCGGGTGAATCGGCGGCGATGGCGTGGGATTGATACCTATCATGGCCGGAATCCGGTGCGTGGGTGAAAACGTCCGAGGTTGGCATCGGAACGGTCGTTGCAATTTCACCTCCGCACCGGGCTTTCCGCATGGCGGCATCACGGGAGACGGCCGATCCTGATTTCCCTTCCGCCCGGACAAAGTCCCTTGTCGGAGCCTCCTTTCTCGTCGAGAATGCGCTGGAAGGATGCGCAAATTTCTGGAAGTTTCCCTCATCCGCCGCCGGGTTCAAATCCGGGCCATTTCACCCATGTCTTCGCTACCGATTCCACCCCCTGCCAAAGCTCCCATTCCCGAAGCCCTCCGGCTTCAGTTGGACGACTTCCGGCGTCATTTATGGCGGGTGAAAATCATGGAGGCGATCGCCGCCGGATTCATCGGTCTGCTGCTGTCGTTCCTGCTGGTTTATGGGCTGGACCGGCTTTTCCAAACGCCCGGGATTGTGCGGCTGGCGATCCTGCTAGGAGGGATTTCGTTGTTTGCGGTTTTCGCGCCTTACTGGTTGCACCGCTGGGTTTGGCGGCAGCGGCGGGAAACGCAGCTCGCGAGGCTGATCGCAAAACGCTATCCGGGACTGGGCGACCGCTTGCTCGGCGTTATCGAACTCCAGGACCAGCAGGGAAATGCGGATTCGCTTTCTCCCCGCCTGCGCGAGGCGGCGATGGAAGCGGTGGCGGCCGAGGCGGGTCGCAGGAAACTCGACGAAGCGCTGCCGCCGGCAATGCATCGCAGGTGGACGCTCACGGCGCTGGCTCTAGCAGTGGTCGTGGCCGTGGCGTTTTCCCTAACACCACGAGCCGGGTTCAACGCGCTGCAACGCTGGCTGATGCCACTTTCCTCCACCGAGCGCTACACCTTCACGAAGCTCGACCACCCGCCGTTCTATCGGGCGGTGGCGTATGGCGAGGCGTTTGAAATCGTCCTGCGCCTCGCGAAGGAATCCGAGCAACGCCCGGCGGCGGCAAGTGGTCGATATGGCTTGCAGCCCGAGGTGGGCACGCGGTTGGAAAACGGCAGCTATCGATTCATGTTCCCGGGCCAGCAGGATCCGGGCAGCTTGATTTTCAAGATCGGCGATCTCCGCCATGAAATGCGTGTCGAGCCAGTGCCGCGGCCCAGCATCGATTCTGTTACTTCGACCGTGACGCCGCCCGCCTATCTGGGCATCCCGGAAAAGACCCTGGACCTCAACACCGGCGTGCTCGGCGTGGTGGTGGGCAGCAAGGTGCGTCTCGCTCTAACGACGAATCGCCCGCTCGACAAGGCGACCTTCGGCCCCACCCGCAGGCAGGTGATCGAGGAAACCAAGGATGCCGTGAAATACCAGCCGGTTGGCGGAGTTCTCGAAATTTCCGGCCTCGTCGCGAAGACCCCGGCGATCAACGTAGACGCGGTGCCGTTTGAGATTCCCTTCGAGTGGACGGACAAGTTAGGGCTCACCGGTGAAAGCGGATTCCGCGTGCGGGTGGATGCGCTGCGCGACGCCGTGCCGACCTGTTATCTGCAAGGGATGGACCGCCAGAAAGTGATGCTGCCCGAGGAGACAGTCGATTTCGAGGTGCTCGCGGAGGATGATTTCGGAGTCAGACAGAGCGGCATCGAGTGGAGCGGTGAATTCACCCGGCCCACCGATGAAAGGCCGGCGAAGGGTGAGATGAAACTCGGCGATGGCTCCGCCGAACAGCGCCGGATTCTCAAAGCGGCTTCGTTTTCACCGGCAGCGTTCGGGATCACACCGCAGAAGATCACACTGCGCGGCTACAGCGAGGATTTCTATCCGAGTAGGGGCCGCGTTTATTCCGAGCCGGTGATCCTCCACGTGCTCACGCGCGACGAGCACGCGCAGATGCTCAAGAGCAAGTTTGATAGAAATATCACCGAGTTCGAGGACCTCGCTCGCCGCGAGCTGGAGCTGCTGGATGAGAACCAGCGTCTGGAAAAACTCAACGGCGAGGAACTGCAGAAGGACGAGAACAAGACCCGTCTCGAAAACCAGGAACAGGCCGAGGCCGAAACGAAGCGCCGGATGGAGGATCTCACCAAGCGCATGGAAGATCTCATGAAGGACGCCGCCCGCAATGGCGACATCGAGAAGAACACGCTCAAAAAAATGGCGGAGTCGCTCAAGTCGATGCAGGAACTCAGTCAGAAGGACGTGCCGAAAGTGCAGGAGAAGCTCGGCGATTCGCAAGACCAGGCGAACACGCAGGAACAATCGAAGAAGGACGTGGCGGAAGCCGTGGAAGAGCAGAAAAAAGCCGTCGAGAAAATGCAGGAGGCCATC
This sequence comes from Verrucomicrobiales bacterium, assembly GCA_038204755.1. Lineage (GTDB taxonomy): Bacteria > Verrucomicrobiota > Verrucomicrobiia > Verrucomicrobiales > Akkermansiaceae > Luteolibacter. Next base: position 13,131 of record JBBRCO010000021.1, on the reverse strand, counting down.
GACAAGGCGAACGAGGCGAACAAACAGTTTGAGGCGGGCACTTTCGTCAACCGATTGAAAAAGGCGGCTAACGAACAAAACGGAATCGCCAGTTCACTGATCGAAGCGTTCGACCGCATTCTCGGCGCACGCAGCGCGAAGCTGGATCCGTCCGATGTCCGCCGCCTGAACGAGGCCACCAGCCAGCAGTCGAATACGGCGTCCGACGTGCGCTGGATCCAGGAGGATCTCACACATTACTTCGCCCGCACCAAGACGGATTCCTTCAAGCAGATCATGGACGAGATGAAGGAGTCCCGCATCGACATCGAGCTGGAGGAAATCCGGCTGCTGCTAGCTGCTAACAAATCCTACACCGCTACGGAAGGCGCGAAGAAATGGGCGGACAAGCTCGCCGAATGGGCGAAGAAACTCAACGGCGACATGGACAAGAACGGCGGCGGTGGTGGTGGCGGCGGCGGACCGAGCCCGGAAGACGATGATTTCGAATTCATGCTGCGCGTCATGAAACTCATCCAACAGGAACAGGACCTCCGCGCCCAGACCCGCGCGCTTGAACAACTCCACCGCAGTTTCGAAACAACGTCTGAAATCAAGGAAGTGCCATGAAACCACAGATTTCAACCGTTTTCCTGTTGCTGCTTTTTCCCGCATTGCTGATGGCGGAGGACGAGGCAGTGGCGGACAAGCAGGCGCTGCACAAGGAAGGCTCGGCAAAGGTGGCTGACAAACAGGACGAGCTTTCCGCCGATGTCCAACAGCTCACCATCGAGCAGACCGTGCCGGAGGTGATCGAGCTCCTCAACGATGTCGAAAAAATCATGGACGAGGCCACCGACCGCCTAGCCGAACAGGACACCGGCGGTGACACCATCGCCGCACAGACCGAGATCATCGAGAGGATCCATGACGCCGCGAAGGAGAAGAAAAAGCAGAGCGATGGCAGTGAATCCGGCAGCGCCCTGATGGACATGATGGAGCGAATGATGGGAAAAAAGCCGGATGGCGACAAGCCTGGCGAGGGCAAGGACGGCAAGCCCGGTGACAAGGGCGGCAAGGGCGGCAAGGGTGTTTCCGGATTGTCCGATACCGGCAACGATCCCACCGGCGGCCAAGCCGGTGGTAAGAGCGAGGCCCGCCGCGTCCCGAAAGCAGCCGGTACCGCCGGTCATGCGCTGCCCGAGGAATTCAGAAAAGCGCTCGATGCCTACAACCGTGGGGCCGAACAGAAAGTTAGGTAATGGAAATTTCAACTCTCATGAACCGTTCCCCGTCATTTGGATTTTTCATCCGCCGCTTGTCCGCCATCACCGGCCTGTTGGCTGGCATCGCGCTGGCCCAGGAGGTGCCGGGCCGCCAGGACGATGTGGTGTCCGCGCAGGCCGAGCTGATCTACGAGCGCGGGATCCAGTTCCTCGCGCGGACACAGAATGAGAAGGGCTGTTGGAACGACAGCGTCGGCGCGGAGCCGGGCGTGGTGGGCCTGTGCGTCGCCGCCATGCTCGCACACGGCGAAGATCCTAACAATGGACCGTATGCGAAGGCGATCCGCAACGGCATCGGCTATATCATTTCCCAACAGAACACCACCAACGGCTACATCGGCTCCAGCATGTATAACCACGCATTCGCCACCAAGGCGCTGGCCGAGGCATACGGCGTTCTGGACAATCCGAAGATCGCCCCCGCGCTGAAGCAGGCGGTGGAGCTGATTCTGAGCTCGCAGAAAAAAAACCGCTTCGGCGCGTGGCGCTACACCCCGGACAGCCGCGACGCGGACACCACCGTGACCGGTTGCCAGATGGTTACCCTTTTCGCTGCTAGAAACGCCGGTATTGCGGTGCCGGACGAGGCGATCAAGAAGGGCCTCGCATACCTCGCCACCTGCCGCGGCACCGATGGTTCCTACGGCTATACCTCCTCGTCCGGCGGTAAACCGACCCTAACGGCGGTTGGCTCGCTCTGCCTTTCGCTGGCGAAGGAGCGGGATTCCAAGGGCTATCAGGCGAGCCTCGCTTTCCTGAAAAAGAGCCTCGACTACCGTGACCGCTACTATCCGTATTACTACGAATACTACATGTCCCAAGCCCTTTTCCACGCGGACGAGGCGGTCTGGAAGGAATGGAACGCGCGCAACATCCGTTACCTTTCCACCATCCAGTCTCCGGACGGTTCCTTTCCCGGAAATCAGGGAACCTCGTTCAACACCGCGGGCGCGCTTCTCTCCCTTGCTTTGAACTACCGTTATCTGCCCATCTACGAAAAATGATCCGCAAACTCAACATATCATGGCTGGCAGGCATGATGACTCTGACCGCTGCCGAGCCGTCGGACTTGTTGCGTTTCACCAATGGGGACCAGCTTCACGGCACCTATCTGGGCATCAGGCAAGGCCCGCAGGCGATCTGGCAGCGCGAGGATCTGGCAGCTCCCGTCGAATTCAAAACCTCGCAGCTTCGCCACATCGTCCTGCACGGCGGACGTGCGCTGAAATCCCTCACCTCGCTTTCCCATGTGGCGCTCGTCAATGGCGACCGCATCCCCGGCATCATCACCAGCCTTGATGACGAAACGGTCACGCTGCGCACTTCCTACGCCGGAGTGGTTAGGATTCCCCGCAATCAGGTGGAAATGCTCGCTCCGAGTCCGTTAGGTGGCCGCATTCATTATCACGGACCGTTTGTAGAGGACGAATGGTCCATGGCCCACGCTTCGTTTCCCGACGGGATGCCGACAGTGGTTCCCGATCAGGCGGGCAAGGCCGGCGACCCAAAGGACATCCCCGGACGATGGGTGTTCTCGGGTTCAGCGTGGTTCTGGCAGAACAAGGTTTCCGGGACCGCCCTCTTGCGCAAGGATGCCATGCCGGACAAGGCGATCCTGCGCTTCGACCTCGCATGGAAGAACCGGCTCTCCATCGCCATCGGATTCCATTCCGACTTCGCCCATGCGATGCCGGACAAGGAAGGCAACCACGAAAACGAGGCTGTGGGCCGGCCTGTCAGATTTGTGCCCGGTGACTCTACGGCGCTGCCGATGCTGTTCGGAAACAGCTACGTCCTGCATGTTTTCTCCAGCCATCTGATGCTCTATCGGACATCCGTCAACGGCGAGGGCGTCGCGGGCATCGGCCGCGTCCAAGTGAACGCGAACAACGTCCGCCTCGGTGATAGCGGCAACGCCACTTTCGAGATCCGCAGCAACCGTGATACCGGACAAATCACGCTTTTCATCGACGACGAATTCGCCGCGCAGTGGAGCGATGCGGGCGATGCGAAGCTGGATACCCCGGAGCGTGCGGAGAAGGGATCGGGCTTCGGCTTCGTCGTGCAGGCGGAGAACAGCGCTGTGAGAGTCTCGGATGTAATGGTCGCCGAGTGGAACGGCATGCCGGACTCCGCGCGCAGCCTTCAGGTGGAGGATCAGGACATCGTGCTTCTCGCCAACGGCACCGACCGGTTTTCAGGAATGGTGAAATCCTTCAGCGACGGAAAAATCCTGTTGAACGCGAGGCATGGTGAGTTTCGATTTCCGTTGGAGGAGATCGCGGAGATCCGTTTTGCCCGCAAGCGTCTTGCCAAGGAAACGGAGTCGTCCGCGGACAGCGTGATTATCCGCCTCAGTCCGCTCGGGCAGGTGACCGGTCGCCCGTTGTCGGGGGGCGCGTCCGCCGTGCGTTTGTTGCATCCGTCCGCCGGGGAGCTTGATTTCAATCTGGATTCCGCAGTGATGCTCGATTTCCAACCTTCTAACAATATTATCGATGATTGGAATTCGGAATTTTAAGTTAGGACCGTGGTTCTGCATGGTCCTATCCGCCGCCGTTCCGGCGCATGCGGACGAGATCTCGCTGACGGGCGAAGCCAGCCTCAGCGGGACCATCCGTTCGATCAGCGACACGGGCGTGGTGGAGCTGGCCACCGCGATTTCTCCCGATCCCGTGCTGCTCCGCGCCGGGGCGGTGGAAAAGGTGGTTTTCAGTCCGCCACAGGACAGTCCGGACATGCCGGGCGCGGTTGCGGAGCTGGTCAATGGCGATCTCCTGCCGGTCACGATCGAAGGGCTGGATGACAAGAGTCTGACGGTCAGGACGATGGACGCCGGGCGTCTGGTGATCCCGCGCACGGCTTTGAAATCCTTGCAGTTAGGGGTTCACAAGCGCCGGTTGGTCTATTCGGGACCGAAGAACATCGACGAGTGGACGGGCGATGCCGAGGGCTCGCGGAACTGGCGATTTGAAAACAACGGGCTTGTCGCTAACGGACCTGCCCATGCGGCGAAGGATTTCGACACGCCGGCGCAGTTCGTTTTCCGATTTTCGCTGAAGTGGCAGGGCAATCCGAATTTCCAGATCTACTTCGCCGATCCGCTTCGGCCGAAGGGTGAGGTGTCGGACCGCTACTACCTACAGTTCGCCGGGGCCGGCATGGAACTGAAACGCGAGTCCACCAAGGGCAACCGCTACACCACCGTCATCCTTTCCAACCGCACGCCCGAGCAGTTTTCCGACAACAGCCTGGAGGTGGAAATCCGCGTGGACCGCAAGACGGCGCGTCTCCATCTGTTTCTCAATGGCGAGCCCGAAGGAGCCGGAATTGATCCCGCCAAGGACGTTCCCCAGGGCGGCGGCGTCACGCTGGTGAACAATGCGCCTAATGGAACCGAGCAGGAAATCCGCGATATCGAGATTCTCGAGCTCGACGACTCGCGCGGCCGCCACCGCTCAGAGGAGCGCGGCGATCCGAAGACCGATAGCCTGATCAGCCGCGACGACGACCGCTGGGGCGGACGACTTTCGGACATCCGCAAGACTGCGGACGGCCTGGTATTTTCGTTCAAAAGCGATTTTCAGGATGCCCCGCTGGAGCTGCTGGCTTCCGACGTATCCACCGTGTTTTTCGCCAGTCCGGATGACTCGAAAAAGACCGACGCGCCGCATCCCTTCGTCCTCCGCCTGCAAGCTAACGGATCGCTGAGGGTGTCCTCGTGTTCTTTCACGGAGAACTCGGTGTCCGCCTCGCATTCATTGTTAGGCCCGCTGGTCATCCGCCGGTCCGGCATCTCCGCTCTCGAACGCCTCGAACCGAAACCCAAGGAGGCTCCTGAAAAATGAAATCCTTTCTCTCGATCATCGTCCTCGGAACCGCCATCGCCAGTGTCATGGCGGAGGAGGTGAAATCCGTGGTGCGCTTCGCCAACGGCGACCAGCTTTCCGGCTCGATGGAGTCCCTCACCACCGAGCGGCTCGTGTGGAATTCGCCCATCCTTGAGAAGCCAACGCCGTTTTTCCTGAAGAGCGTGCTCGATCTGAAGCTCTCCGCCGCCCAGCCGAAATCCGATGCCAGGCACGAGGCGACCGTTTCCCTAACCAATGGCGACAGCGTCCGCGGCCAGCTCGCGTCTATCAGTGAAGAAGCCGTGGAACTCGACACTTGGTATGCCGGGCGCATGGAATTCCGCCGTGTCATGATCTCGGACATCCAGGTGGAAGAGCGGCCGACCATTCTCTATCAGGGGCCCGTGGGGCTGGACGGCTGGACGCAGACCGAGGAGCCGCCTGCGTGGTCTTTCCGGGATTCGTCGTTCCGCTCGGTGACGGCGGGCGGAATCGCCAGGGATTTCGCCCTGCCGGATGAATGCTCTATTTCCTTCGTCGCAGCCTGGCGCGGGACCTTCGCCCTGCAACTGAATTTCTTTTCGGACGACATCCATCAGGACTCTCCGGAGAGCGGTTACTCGATGACGTTCCAACCGCGCTCCATCTCCCTTCAGAGCGGTAAAAACAAAAACCAACTGGCACTCGGCCGAGTCGGAAGCACCTTCGCCCTCCAGGAAAACGAGAAGGCGAAGATCGAGGTGCGCGCCAGCGCGAAGTCCGGCCAGATCAGCGTATTCATCGACGGCAAGTGCATCGGGCTCTGGAAGGACCCGGACGTCGCGGCCAACAAGATCGGGCGGGGCATTCATTTCATCACGCTCAATTCATCCCCGGTGAGAATTTCCAACATCCGCGTCACGGCCTGGGACGGCGTGGCCGACGAGGTGCCCGAAATGCAGCCTGCGGCCGGCATCCGTCAGTTTGGCGGGCTGGACATGCAGGACGACCAGAAACCGCTCGTCGAGGAGAAGCCCGAGAAGGGCCGCATGCTGCTCCGCAATGGTGACAGTCTTGCGGGGGAGGTCATCGCGATCATCGGAGACATGATCACGATCAAGACCCCGTTAAAGGAAGTCCGGCTACCCGTCGAGATGCTGAAATCCATCGCACTTAAGTCTGTTGACCTTGAACGTTGCAAGCGTGAGAACGGCGATGTCCGTGGCTGGTTTCCCGACGGCTCCTCTATCGTCTTCCGCCTCGATGAAGTCGCTGCAGATGGCACCCTAGCCGGGACCAATCAGAATTTTGGCACCGCTGGATTCAAACTCGAGGCTTTCAGCCGGATCGAGTTCAACATTTACAGTGAAGAGCTCAAAGATTTGCGCAACACCGAAGGCTGGTAGCTTCCAAAGAAAACGGGCTGAGAGAGGATTTGATTCCTTCGCAGCCCGTTTGAAAAGTGGTGGAGGCGAGGGGAGTCGAACCCCTCACTTATCCTTTTGATATATAGGTTTCAGTTATGTCCTGTCCCTTGTCCCGTTTTTTATACTTGATTCATGCACCTGGATGCGGCTTAATTGCACGCATGAGCAAGAAGCGGATCACCCTCAAGGAAAAGTCCACAAATCGGGGCAACAGCGAAGCCGGAGTTTATCCACACACCTACCTGAAGCGCGGCGTGGAGTATTTCGGCTACATCGTGCGCGGATGGCAGGTTGACGGAGTATGGCAGCGGAGGCAGTTCACCGACCGGCAAAAGGCGGAAGCTTTCGCCGACAGCGTGAACATTGGAATCAAGAATTCCGGGCGGCAGCGCAAGCTCGTGCTGACGACTCTCGACGAGGATCATGCTCATCAGGCTGAAGAGGCGTTCCGCGTCCTTGGCGAAACCTACACCATCGCCGATGCCGTGGAGTTCTTCCTCAAGCACAACCGCCCGCCCGATTTCACCATCACCGTGCTGGACGGACTGAAGCTCTTTCTCGACGGGAAGGAAATCGAAGGCGTTCGGAAACCGACCACCAAGAAAACCGAGATGATCCTGAAAGCCTTCGCGCTCCATGCGGAGAATCCCGAGGTTCACGCCGTCACCGATCAATCCGTCATCGGCTACCTGAAGTCCCTCCGCTCGCTCGACGGGGTCACGCCGGCGAAGCGCAAGACATGGAACAACCATCGTGCCGAGCTGGCGTCGTTCTTCCTCTGGGCTGGCAAGAAAGACCTCGCCACAAATCGCCCTTGGACGTTCAACAATCCGGTGGCAGACATCGCCGCGCATTCTCAGAAGCGGGTTGCCGAGCAGCGTCCAGAGATCGCCACGACATCACCGGAGCGGGTCAAAGAGTTGTTCAGCTACCTCATGACTTACAAGGAGGGCAGGCTCGTGAAATGGTTCGCGCTCGCCTATTTCGCAGGAATCCGCCCTTCCACGGACGAAGGGGAGTTGGCGAAACTTTCCGACCGGGAAGCGGAGCTTATCAACCTCGCCACCGGGCGGATATTGTTGCCGGCCGATCTGACGAAAACCAAGGACTCCCGCCCCATCAGCATCAGCGCCAACCTCGACGCATGGTTGCGAGCCTATGACGGCTTTCCGATCATGCCGACGAACTTCAAAAATGATGCCCGGATCATCCGAAAGAATTTCGGACTCCAGAACGATGAAACCCGGCACAGCTTCATTTCCTACCACGTCGCCCTTCATCGTAGCATCGGCGACACCGCGCTTCAGGCCGGGAACAGCGAGCTCATGGTAAAACGGCATTACCTCGATCACCGTTCGATGGTGGAGGGGCAGGCGTTTTTCTCGCTCATGCCGGACATGGCGAAAAAGGAAGCGGTGTTTCAGGATCATGAGTCAAAGGTTGTCGGCATCGGCGAGGGGAGGGCGAGCGCATGAACCCCGGCGCCGATTATGAGAAGCAAGCTCTGGATGGCGTTCGAGCTTTGCGGTATCTTGCCGCCCGCGGTGATGCTGAGGCGGCAGCGGGTTTGCTCGCCGTCGCCGTTGAGGCCGCCGAGCACGTCGCCGCCCTCCATGATTTCCCGGAAGAAAAAAACGTCATGGTAGAGATCGCCGCCACCGCCCGCCAATGGCCGATGAACCTCCCCGCGATTCAAGAATTGCAACCGCGCGCTCTGGCCTGCATTCCCGTCGGACTCGGATCTGACCTGCCGTTCAGAGCAGCGAAGGGTGCGACCAAGCTACGGGTTTTTCATGGAAACAGTGGCCCTCAACTTGCTCTAACCGCTTTCCTCGAAATGGAAAAAATCCGAACGGAAACGGCAGAATCTGACAAGCAGGCTTACCGGGATTTGTGGCACTTGCTCCCCGAACGACTCAAGGAGGATTGGCGGATTCTCGCCGCCCTGCTGCCGCCGTTAGCCGATACTAGCGTGCCCGCCTGGAAGGAAGCTGGCACCCGCTGGGCGGAATACCAATGCCAGGGGAGGTGGAAGACTTTCCCGTGGCCTGCCGAGGTGATTGACCGAGCGGAACAGCCGACTTCCAGCCGGAAGCGTGGAATCGAAACGGCAGTGAAAGAGATTCTTGGGAATGGTTTTTCGGTCATTGCTCGCCGCCTACCAATTATCCCCCCTAGATAAATGTAATATTTTCGGGGCGTGGTAGGTGGCTTGTTGCCTGCACATGCAACAAGCCGAAGACACCAGACATGAACCCTCACTTGTAGGCGTTCGAACAGCACTTGAATCCGTCTTCCCCGACGCCGCTACCCGCCCGAGTATTCGGTCTTGGAATGAGTGGCGGGCAAAGGGATTTTACCCTTATCTCAAGATCGGAAAACGAGTCTTCATTGACCCCGTGGCGGCCCGTAAGGCGCTCACCAAGCGGTTCACCATCGAAGGGGGGGCACGACCATGAACCTGCCACCCGACCGAAAAAAAGCCCCGGCCCATGCATCAAACACGGAACCGGGGAAGAATCAGAAGCACAGCAACTCTACACAATCGAGCGCCAATCGCAAGCCGCAATTTCGGTTTGGCCAGGTGACGGCCGGCGAACTTGTCCCGCTGGTCATGGCGGACCTCGCCCGGATCGTAGCTCACTCCAACCGGAGGGCTGCACGATGAGCGAATGGAAATACGATTCCCCCGCGGCCCTTCACAGTGCCTTGGACGATGCCGGCTTATCTGTCAGGGATTTCCGAGTGATGCTCCACGTGTGCCGGAGGCACGGCGAAGGAAACAACGGGAGAGGGTGTTATGCATCCACGGCAAGCATCGCCGGAACATGTCGAATCCACCCTGACAACGTCCGCAAAATTCTGCAAAATCTCGTTTTTCTTGGATGGCTGAGATGTGCCGAAAGGCCAGGAAGCACCACCGTCTATGTCCCTCAATTTCCGACCCCATCCACAACCAAGGGAGGGGTAGTCAACCAAGGGAGGGCTTGATGTTGGAGGGAGGGGGGGACTCCATGACTAAGGGAGGGGGGGACTCTGGATCTAAGGGAGGCGAAGGGATACCAATAAGGGATACCAATAAGGGAACCCCGGTTGAGTCCCTTCCTTTCCCATCGGAATCCTTCAAATCGGCTTGGAGCGACTGGAAGCTGCATCGCGCCGAAATCAAAAAGAAGCTCACGCCGACATCCATCACGCAGCAGCTCCGAAATTTTGCTGACTGGGGAGAGGATCGATCAATCGCCGCGATCCGGTTCACCATCGGCAACGGGTGGCAGGGTATCAGGGAGCCCGATGCACCGCGCAATTCTAATCAGTCGGCACCGACGGGAGACGTCATCATCAACGGGAGGGTTTTCAAATGAACGATCAACCCGACATCCTCAAAGGCTATCCGCATTCCGTGCCGGCCGAAAAATCAGTCCTTTCGGTTTTGCTCCAATACCCGGAGATGATAGACGATGCGCCGCATCTAACATCGAAGCATTTCCACCTCCCAGGGCATCGAATTCTTTTTGAAATCATCGCCGAACTCACTGCGGCCGGGAAGATCGTTGAATTCGTTAGCCTCACTCAGTCGCTACTCGACCAAGGACTTCTTGACCGGGTAGGTGGACCATCGGCGATGACCGATATTTATACTCATTCGCCAGCGACCGGGAGTTTCCAACAGCACATCGGGATACTTACGCAAAAGCTCGCATGTCGGATGACGATTTCCGCCGCGCATGAGATGGAGCGAGCCGCCTATGAGTCGCCAGACGGTAGCCAGATCCTAGAAGCGACCTCCGCGCCGATCAGCGCCATCCATGACACACTGACAGCCACTAGGCCCGCCCGTAGCACGAAGGCTGTATTGCGCGGATGCATTGATCGTTTCGAGCGGCGATGTAAAAACGAGGAAACCCCGATGGGCATCGAGACTTCCCTCTCGGAAATTAACCGGCGGTTCCGTGGACTCCACGGGAAGCAGACCATCGTGATTTCAGGCTATCCCGGCGGTGGGAAAACCACCTTGGCCGGACAGCTCGCCATGGACGCGGCGCTCGACGATCACAACACCCTGATTTGCTCGCTGGAGATGCCCGAGGAAGCGCTTATGGACCGGATGCTTGCCTATGTGGCCCGACGCCCCGGCAACGCGATCACAGACCCCATCGGCTACGCCAAAGAACATTTCGGCACCGACGGAATCAACAAGGACACAATGCTGGCCGTCGGCAACGCCGCCCGCAAGATAGCCGGACTGCCGTTTCACATCGAAGACCTCATCGGCGCAAACGTCCATCAGATAGCCGCCTGCATCCGCCGTGCTCATCGCAAGCGGCCGCTGGAAGTGGTTGTCGTGGATTTCGTGCAACGCATCCGCGCTACGCTGGAAATGAAACGTGAGTCCCGCGAACAGCAATTAGCGCACGCATCCAATCACCTCGCCGATTTGTCGAAGGAACTCGGATTCTGCCTGCTACTTCCCTCGCAGCTCAACAAGGAAGGCGCGGCCAAGCACGCGGAAGCGATCAATGAGGATGCCGACCTACATCTTCAGATCGTTCAGGACCGGAATGGGCAGGCACCCACCTTCGCCCATCAGGGAATCGCAGTCGTGAAGGATAGGCACGCCGGCCAAGACGGCACGCTGCTACCCATCGTGCTCGACGGCCCGATGCTACGCTTCATACCCAAACCATTTACATCATGACCCGAGAATTCACATTGCACGCAACCACCCGCGAATGGGTGGACGGTGAAGGAAAGAAACACAAGGTCCGCATCGAAGTCGGTGCGATCTTCCGCAGTAAGGCAGGGAGCTTCGTGGTGAAGCTCGACGCCGTTCCTATCACGAAAGACTGGAGTGGTTGGCTTGCCGCCGTGCCATGCACCCCGCAATGCCACCCGGCCGCCGCGTTTCGCCGGGGATGCCACCGCCGCCACCTCTCGCGCCAGACAGCCCCGAGGATGAAGACATGCCCTTCTGAATTGCTTGGGTCCTCCCTGGAGGGTCGCCCATGCGGTCGTCTGTCTCGCCGCATTTCCGTAGCTCGAGCCCTCGCCGCGCCGCCACACCTATTCCCATGCGAGAAGGACCGGGACCGGCTACGCCTTAACCTCGATTTCGCGGAACTGGCCGGACATCGGACCTACCGATTGAGCGATGTTTTACGCCTGGTCAAAATCAACTTTTTGAAGTCCGGGAATGAATGATTGAATCGCTCGTTTGAAACGAATGTTTGACACCATGAAAAAAGACATCATTCTCACGTTCATGAACACGGATTCAGAACAAGCACTCACGGAATCGGCAGCTTTGCGCCTGCTCGACTGGCCATCCAGCCGACGGGGGGAACTTCGATCCCTGCTCCCATCGGTCCCGACAGGATCGTCCCTGCTTTACGAAAAATCTGCCGTGGAAGCCCTCGCCACCATGACCGCAGCACAGCGGGAAGAACTCAGGAAGGCCGGGGCGCTTCACACCCGCAACGGCACCGTCGCCGCCCCGCCCGCAGAGATCCTCACGCGAAACTTTGAATTCACCCGATCCGCCATCGATCCCCGCGCCCGGACGGTGGAACTCAGCTTTTCCAGCGAGGCCCCGGTTGCCCGCTGGTTCGGAAACGAGATCCTTAGCCACGCGCCGGGAGCCGTCCGCCTGGGGCGCTTGAACAACGGGGCCGCCCTGCTTCTCGATCACGATCCAACGAAACAAATCGGGACCGTCGCTTCCGCCCGGATCGATCAGGACGGCAAAGGCCGGGCTAAGGTCCGGTTTGGAAACTCCGCGCTCGCGAATGAAATTTTCGATGACGTTGAAAACGGTATCCGCCGATTGGTTTCGGTTGGCTATCGAATCCACAAACAGGAATCCCACGGGAAAAGCGGCGGTTTGGAGACCGTGCGAGTCACTGACTGGGAACCCTATGAACTCAGCATCGTGAGTATCCCCGCCGACGATTCCGTGGGAGTCGGCAGAGGGATCGATACCGCACCCGGAATTTCTAACTTCGAATCTTCAAATCAAGTGAATCGAGAACAAATTATTGCCGCGCTCCGCGCCGCGAACATCAACTATCAGGACAGCATGAGCGACGATCAACTTCGTTCTTTGCTGCCATCCAATCCCGCCGCTGCCGAGCGTAGCCGCGTATCGTCCATTATCGGCATCGCCGACCAGCTTAACCGATCCAACGGGATGCAGATGGAAACCCGCAGTGCCATCGAAAGCGGCGAATCTGCCGCAGAGTTCCAGCGCCGCGCTTACGAATCCCTACTCAGTCGCCAAACCAGTTTCACTCCCGGAACGCCTCGCGGCTATGAAAATGACGGTTTCTCCCGCTCCGAACAGCGCGACATGTCCCGCTACTCGGTTTGCCGTGCAATCCACATGGCAGGCCAAGGCCGGCTTGATGGACTGGAAGCTGAAATCAGTCAGGAACTCGCTCGCTCAAGCGGCAAGGCCCCGTCCGGTTTCTATCTGCCGCACAGCGTCCTGATTCAGGGCCGCGCTATGTCGGTCACTGGAGACGCCGGCGTTTATGGTGCCGCTGCCGTCGCTACCAACATCGGCGGTTTCATCGAAGCCTTGCGCCCGATGCTGGTTTGCGCCCAAGCCGG
>JBBRCO010000020.1:0-32848 GCA_038204755.1 Verrucomicrobiales bacterium | reverse complement strand
GACCTCATGTGACTGCTCGAACCTCTGGACCTTCGGCCACCCACGCGTGTTGCAAGCACTCACGGGTTCCGCAGGGGACGTTGAACCAGACTTGACGGTCTGCCCAGCGCCAGTTGCTGAATGACTTCATGCCATCAAGTCACGCGCTCAGGGGATATGACTGGGATACGAAGCAAGGAATCACCCGTTTGAAGGGGGCGTGGCAGCTAGCTCACCGTATCCAGCTCCCGTGCGAGCGGTCGTGGTTTTTTGCAAGAAAACCGTCTCGGGGAATTGCAGGATGCATCTCTCATTCCGCGCCGGCGAGCGGAGCGGGGGCGCGGAACCTTGTAACGGCGGGCACTCCGCTGAATCAGCGGCCCGGGCATGCCTCATGCAAGAGAAACCCGAGTCTCAACCAAGACCTATCAGTTATGAAAACAACACTAAGCAGAAATTTGATGATCATGTGTTTCCCTTTGCTTGCGCCGCTCGCAGTGGGAGAAAACGCCGCCGAGCTCCAGCGGGTGAATTCCTCCAAACCGACCTCTGGGGTCACCACCTCCTGGCGTGCCTCGGAAATTATCGGAACCAACGTCAAGACTTCCAACGATGACACCATCGGCGAAATCCAGGATTTGATTGTGAATTTCAAATCCGGTGAAATCCTCGGGGTAGTCATCTCGTCCGGCGGCTTTCTCGGAATGGCGGATACCTTGAGTTCCGTGCCCGTTTCGGCCCTCCGCTACGACGTGCCGACCAAAGCTTTCAAAACCAAGCTGACCAAAGAACAGTTGGTCAAGGCACCCCAGTATAAGAAAGACACGTGGGAGGCTGACAAGGATTCCATGGGGGAAAAACTCCGGACATACCGTGATTCCATGGCGACCGAAACCTCCGAACCCGATAACACCGTTCGAAATGAGAATGACAAAGGCTTGACCCCTGTTGATCAGGGAAGCAGCGAGGCGGACATCTCCAAGACCAAGGATATCCGTGCCGCTCTGATGGACACCCAGCTTTCTTTCAATGCGAAGAACGTCAAGATCATCACCAATGACGGCAAGGTCACCCTGCGCGGTGTCGTGGAAAGCCATGACGAGCACAAAGCAATCGTCGATCTCGCAAAGAAGCACGCTGGCCCGTCGATGGTCAGCGACCAGCTTCAAGTCAATGACGAAAAATAAATCTATCTCCCACAACAACAAACCAACAAAACAATGAGCCACAAATCCGTATATGCAATCGCCGTCTCTGAAGGCCAAGCCAACCAAATTGTCGATAGTCTGACCCGCTCGGGTTTTTCTTCGAACGATATCTCGGTGCTTTTCCCCGATAAGGGAACCACCCATGAATTCTCCCATGAGAAAAACACCAAGGCACCCGAAGGTGCTGTGACCGGCGGCGTCGCCGGCAGCGTCGTGGGAGGCACTCTCGGACTATTGGCCGGTATCGGCGCTCTCGCCATTCCCGGCGTAGGTCCGTTCATTGCCGCAGGACCGCTTCTCGCGGCGCTGAGTGGTGCCGCCGCAGGCGGTGCTGTCGGCGGAGTGGCCGGGGCGCTCATCGGCATGGGCATTCCCGAGTTGGAAGCCAAGCGTTATGAAAACCGCATTGCGGAAGGTAATATCCTGATTTCAGTCCATGCGGTGGACGGTGATCAGGTGGACCGCGCGCAGGAAATTTTCAAGAACGCCGGGGCCGAAGACATTTCCGCGACGTCGCTAGGTGAGGTGAAGGCCCACTAGGCTTCGCCCGCGACTTCGTAATTCAAGAGCATTCGAACTAATAAATCGAATCGACAAACCCCCAGATGAAAATTATTACCTTGGTAATCCTGAGTGGCACTGTTCTTCTGCTGGCAAACTGCGGAATGGAATCCACAAACAGGAGCCACGATCCAGGCCACATGAATGGCATGGATCATGACAACAGCATGACAAAGGGCTCACTTCCTGGAAATCCTTCCAAACTGTAGGGATTGAGCTCACCACCGGTAACTACCCTCCTCAGACCTGTTCCGCCATTGCCATTCAGGCGATGGCGGTTCAGTTCCTGGCAGGGTAAGGGACATAAATCGATCAAAAACCCATTGGATTTTACCCTCAAAATTGCTGGGTGCTGCAAAGCATGATTTGCAGCAAAACCGCTTGAATTAGATAACCTTAAAAACAAAACTGAATGATGAAAACAATAACAAAAACATGTCTCACTGCTCTCCTTGGCCTCTCGTTCTGTGGCCTCGGCGTCGCACAAGAGAAACCGAAGAGTCAGGGTGATGCTCCGGAAATGGACGCGAAACAAGAAAAGGACATGAAAGACCACGTCATGATGAAGAATGGGAAAATGATGGTCATGAAAGACGGCAAGTCCATGAAGATGGGCGAGACCATGACCATGAGCGATGGCACCAAAGTCATGATGGACGGCAAGGTCATGATGAAGGATGGCAAGGAAATGATGATGAAGGATGGCGACATGATGTCGATGGATGGTAAGATCATGAAGGACTGCATCATGATGAAGGACGGCAAGATGATGGTCATGAAAGGAGCTAAATGCATGATGATGAAGAATGACATTTCTTTGTCCGATGGAACCAAAGTCATGACGGATGGGAAAGTCATGATGAAGGATGGCAAGGAAATGATGATGAAGGATGGCGACATGATGTCCATGGACGGCGAAATGTCCAAGGACACCAAGCCTGATATGAAGACCGGTCCTGCCAGCAAACAATGATTCCCTGACACCTGAATAAATCAAGTGCCCTTCCTTCCCTCGGAATCCCGAAGGAAACTGAAGTCGTGCTGCAACTGATTGGAAAAACCCACTGCTGCGAAACACTTGATATGAACCGGTCCGACCCCAGTGCCGGACCGGTTCTTTTGGTTGGCCACCACGTCAGAATTCATGGAATGCAACTGGCAGTATCGTTGGTTTAATGTTTTATCTGAAGTCTCGACACGGGAAACGAAAGCCTCCGCTCCAATCAAACCTTTTCCGAAACCGCGATGCGGACCTGGGAAGTTTATGTTGTATCCGCCCCGGGCAACGGCATCACAGGCTGCTTGAAATTCATTGAACCCTCCTCAAATTCGCCATGAAACCGATCACCGTCCTGCTTGCAGAAGACCATACCATCATACGCGAAGGCTTGGCCGCCTTGCTCAAATCAGACGCCGATATCGAAGTCATCGGCGAGGCCGCCAACGGCCGCGAAGCCGTGCAACTCACCCGCAGTCTCTGCCCCGACGTCGTCGTGATGGACATCGCCATGCCCTTGCTGAATGGACTTGAAGCCACGCGCCAAATCCTCGCCGCCGCTCCGGCCACCCGCGTCCTCATTCTTTCCGGCCACAGTGATGACGCCTGTGTTGAGCAGGCTCTGGCGCTCGGCGCGGCCGGATACTTGCTCAAGCGAACTTCCTCCGTCGTGCTGTCCGAGTCCATACGCCAGATTCACCGGGGCAGTCTTTGTCTGAGTTCCACCCTTTCCAGGCACTTGCAACGCCGCCGGGAAGCCATTCCAGGTTCAGGGGTTTTGAAGAGCCAGGCCCATCAGCTCACCCGCCGTGAAATGGAAGTGCTTCAGCTCGTCGCAGAGGGCAAAGCCAACAAGGTAACCGCCGATATGCTGCATATCAGCGTCAAGACCGTGGAAAAACACCGCCAGCAGGTCATGCGGAAGCTCGACCTCCACAATATCGCCAGCCTCACCCGCTACGCCATCGCGAACGGCATCATCGAAAGCCACACGCCGCTCAACATACCCTAACTATTCCAGCGGCATCCGGGGAAGCCGTGTCGCTCGTTCCGCCCGCTGGGAACTTGAGCGTGACCACTCTTTCCCCGCTAACCGTATTCTCGCTGAAGTCGAGCGTGCCACCATTCATCTCGACGAGTCGCCGGGCTTCCTCCAGGTCGTGCGCTTCTCGCTGCGCATGCGGATGGGGCTCCCTCACCGCGGCGAGCACGCTCGCCTCCGTCGTGCTGACCGCCGCATGCAACATGCCGCCACCCGCACAATACCACCCGGCGAGGACCAACTCCTGCAACACCGACAGGATCGCATTCACATCCACGGTCAGTGATTCCGACGCGGTCGGTGGCGACCAGGAAATTTGTTGTGTGGCATTTTCCAGCGGGGCGATCTTATTCTTCCACAACCGCATCAAATCATCAGCCGTAATTGTGCTCGGATGCGGCTCGGCAAATTTGAACTGCAGTGAGTTCACAGTCGCCTCCAATTGCGTCAATTCAGCGCGCAACGTTGCTAGGGGCCTGGCCATCGCGGGGTCGGTAGCTTGATCCTCGACCATCATTGCCAGGAGCTCGAGGCAGTTGATCGAATTTCTCACATCATGCACATGTTTGTGGATGATTCGTGGAATGCGCATGGGATTGTCAGACATCGAGATGGTGATAGGAGGTTGATAATTGGAGGAAGTTCATGCGCAGTCCTAACCGGCATGAGCTGCCATTTGAGCCAACAACTGCTTGAGCTGATCCATCTTCACAGGCTTGACGAGGTGCGCGGAGAAACCTGCGTCCCGGGTGCGTTGCAGGTCACCCTCCATGCCGTAGCCGCTCAGGGCGATGGCGGGGACGGGGCGGATGTTTTGGATTTGCACCATGAGATCGATGCCGCTGCCATCGGGCAGGCCGAGGTCGCTGATCACGACGTCGAAGTGTGCGGCTTTGTAAGCGGCGAGCGCATCATGCACGGTGGCGGCGGTGGTGACCTGATGGGCGCTGCGGGTGAGAAAATGTTCTAGCACCATGCGCGAGGCTTCATGATCTTCGACGATGAGCAGGGAAAGACTGAGGGCTGGCGGTGCCTGCGGCGATTTGTTCTCGCTGCTAATGGCGGGTGCCGGAACGGTGCCGAGGGTGACGGAGAATTCCGCACCGTGGCCGCGGCCTTCGCTATCCGCTCTGATCTGGCCGCCGTGGGCAGTGACGATGGCGCTGGAAATCGCGAGCCCCAGGCCCAGCCCGCCGTAGCGATGCTCTCCGGAGGTGTCGCCCTGCTCGAAGGCATTGAAAATTTGCGCCAGCACCCCGGCGCGGATGCCAATGCCGGTGTCTGCCACGCTGATGATGATCCTGCCTTCCACGTCGTTCCGTGTGCTCACGGTGATGGTGCCGCCATCCGGCGTGAATTTCACGGCGTTCCTCAGCAGGTTCCAGAAAACTTGTTGAACACGCACGGGATCGGCCAGCGCGTGATGCCGCGCAGCATCGAGTTTCAAAACGACCTGTATCCGTTTGCCCAAGCCATCGCTGCGGATGATCTCGTCCGTGTGATGGAGCAGTTCGTGAATGTCGGTGGTGACGGGCGCGATGATCAGCTTGCCGTGGCTGATGCGGGTGAGGTCCAGCAGGTCATCGATGAGCCGCGCTTCGAGTTCGATGTTGCGGCGCATCATTTCGAGCTGCACGCGTGCTGCGGCTGGCAGCGCCGGATCGTTGGCGAGAGACGTGGCGGTCATCAGCACGGGGTTCAAAGGCGTGCGCAGCTCGTGGCTGAGGGCGGCGAGGAAATTGTCCTTTGCGCGCGATGCACGTGCGAGTTCCTCCATCGCACGACGCTCATCGTGGATGTCCGTATTGGTGCCGAACCAACGGACAATTTTTCCATCCGAATCGCGAATGGGAGAGGCGCGGGAGAGAAACCAGCGATACTCGCCGTCCATGCCACGCAGGGGAAAGGTGTCTTCCCATGGTTGGCCGCGTTCGAGCGCCGCTTTCCATTTGGGCAACATCCGGGGCAGGTGATCCGGATGGTGTATTTTCTCCCAGCCCCAACCCTGCATCTCCTCAAGCGTAGTCCCGGTGTAGTCGAACCAGCGCTGGTTATACCAAAAGAGCGCGCCCTCCGCATCGGCCATCCACGCGAGCTGGGCGATGTTATCTGTCATGACGCGGAAGCGTTCCTCGCTCTCTCGCAGCTTCTCCGCAGCAGCGCGGCGTGCGGTGATGTCCATCCCTGAGGGAATGAGATGGGTGATGGTTCCTTCGGCGTCACGCAGCGGCCCGATCTGGAAATCTATCCAAGTTGCCGTCTCGCCCACCATGCGCACTGGCACGTCGTAGCGGACGATCTCGCCCTCGGCTGCACGCCCGCACGCGTCCCGCAGTTTCGCCTGAATCTCCGGGGAGTAGCTCCACCAGTAGCAGTCCCAAAACTTTTTTCCGAGCACCTCGCTGGTGGAAATGCCGGCTGCCTCCAAGGGTGCGCGGTTCGCCTCGATCAATGTTCCGTCCACCGTCAGCACGCCGACGAAGGCATAAAGACTGTCCAAAACACGGCGGGTGAACTGCTGGCTTTCCCGGAGTGCGTCCTCCCCCTGCTTCCGCTCCGCGATGTCCTCCATCACCGAGATGAAATTCACCGGCGCGCCAGCCGCATCGCGTAGCAGCGACACGGTGAGGTTCACCCACACGAAAACGCCGTCCGCACGGATGTATCGCTTTTCAATCGAGTAAAGGTCGAACTCCCCCGCGAGGAGACGCCGTGCCTTCGCCCAGTCCGCCTCCACATCATCGGGGTGCGTGATGTCTGCAAAGGTAAGTGTGGCGAGCTTCTCGCGCTCGTAGCCGGTGATCGTGCAGACGGCGTCATTAAAAGACAGCCAGCGGCCATCGAGCCCGACGTGCGCGATGCCCACCGGAGCAGAGGCAAAAGTGGCGCGGAAACGCTCCTCACTCTCGCGCAAACTCGTTTCGGCCTGCTTGCGCACGGTGATGTCGCGCGCGATTTTCGATGCCCCCACGATCTCCCCGCGCGCATCCACGATGGGAGAGACGCTCAACGAAACATTGAACATCGTGCCGTCCTTGCGGCGGCGGACCGTTTCGTATGGCTTGACGCGCTTCCCGCTGCGGACGCACGCCAGGATGCGTATCTCTTCATCGAGCTTGTCGGGAGGTAAGAGCATCGTTACCGGCTGGCCGATCGCTTCTTGGGCGGAGTAGCCGAAGAGCCGTTCGGCGCCCCGATTCCAAGTGGCGATGGTGCCGTCCATGTCTTTGCTGAGGATGGCATCCTCCGAGGACTCGACAAGGGTCGCGAGAAAGGCGTGCGCTTGCTCCGCTCGCTTGCGCTCCGTGATGTCGCGCGTGAAACAGCGGGTGTGGATGAAAGTATCGCCGTCCCACAGCACATTGGAGTTGATGAGCACCTCACGGATAGAGCCATCCTTGCAGCGCAGCCGCGCCTCGCTGTCGTGCAGCGTTTCGCGACGGGTCAGGCGCTGCAGGATGTCTCCAATCACCGGTGGGTCGGCGTGGAATTCCGCGATGTGATGGCCGATGTATTCTTCCTCCGTGTAACCGAGCAACTCCAATTCGGCTCGGTTGGCCCAGAGGATGATCCCATCCGGCCCCACCCAGTGCAGGCCCACCGTGGCATTGTCCACGAAGTCGCGCAGGTTTTCCTCGGCGTGGCGCAGTGCGTTTTCCGCCTGCTTGCGGATCCGCAGGTTGCGGTTGAGCAGCCAGGCAATTACGCCGACGGTGAAAAGGCCCGCGACTCCGGTGGCCACTCCGCTCGTCACCCCGATCTGATCATCAGTGCGGGTGACCTTCCGGGCGTCCACGTTCAGTTGGCGGCTCATAGGATGTGGCTGATGGTGTGTTGATTTGATCCCACCGCATGGGGGGCGGGATACTGCATGGGATTAGAAAATAATCTCCGGGCAAGTCAAGAAATTCTAATCAACCGTTGGGTGGGGTTATACGTCCGCGCATGAGGAATTGTGGATTCCGCGTGAGTCGCAAAGGGCAGGATCGGACTCCGGTCAACACGGGTTGACCGGAGTTCAACCCTCCATTTTGCGGGAACTGCGAGGGAACCGCTGCCGCGCCCGGATTTCCACGCGGGCATTGCCATGCGGCGAGTACCGCGCCCCTCTCCCGCCGCAGGCACGGGAACCAGGCGAGCGTGGTTGCCCCGTCCCGCCGCAACGTTTCGCTTCCTGTTGGGGAATGAAACATGGGTTAGGCGGACGGACACTTCAAACGCCATTTGGAAATTGCACGATCCTACTTCATTGCCGTACATTTCGCCTAGCCCACCGCAGGTGTTTCGGCCCGTTTTCCTTGAGAATGCGGGGGAAAACGGGAGGGTGGAAGTTGGGATGTTTTTTGCTGGGTGTGCGCGGCCCTTTTTCCGACTGACCGATCACGGCACCTCCCATCCACCTCATCAACTCCTCCCTCCTGATTTTATGAACGCCACGATGATACAGTTTTTCCATTGGTACACCCCCGGAGACGGCTTCCTGTGGAAACACGCCGCCGAGCAGGCAGCATACCTTGCGGACCTCGGGATCACCGCCGCCTGGCTGCCTCCCGCCTATAAGGGAGCCAACGGCGGGTATAGCACCGGCTACGATGTTTACGACCTTTTCGATCTGGGAGAGTTCGATCAGAAAGGCTCGCGTCCGACGAAATACGGCGACCGCGACCAATTTCTAGCCGCCTGCCAGGAGCTGAAGAAACACGGCGTGGGAGTCATCGTGGACGTTGTATTCAACCACCGCGGCGGTGCGGACGAACTTGAGTCGTTTCACGTCGTGAAAGTCGCATCGGACGATCGTGAGCAAACGCTATCGGAGCCATACGAGATTCAATCTTATACCAAGTTCACATTTCCCGGCCGGGGTGGGAAATATTCGGAATTCAAATGGAATTTCACCTGCTTCACCGGAGTCGACTACGCGGAAGGCGAGGAGGGCAATGCGATCTATCGAATCATCAACGACCATGGCGGCGATTGGGACGAAGTCATAAGCGACGAAATGGGGAACTACGATTTCCTAATGCTCTGCGACGTGGAAACGCGCAACAAACACGTCCGTGCCGAACTGAACCATTGGGGGAAATGGCTTCACGAACAAACCGGATATTACGGAGTGCGGCTGGATGCGGTGAAACACATCGCCCCGGAATTCTATAAGGAGTGGCTGCGCGTCCTGCGGGTAAACACGGGCGAGAACATCTTTGCCGTCGGCGAGTATTGGGCACCCGGAAATTTGGGACTGCTGGAGCGCTACATCGCAGCTACAGACGGCTGCATGAGCGTCTTCGATTCCGCACTCCACCACAGTCTTCACAACGCCGGTGAAGCCGGCGGTGACTACGATCTGCGGACCATTCTCGACAATTCACTGATGATGGCCAACCCGCTGCTAGCCGTCACCCTGGTGGAAAACCACGATACGCAACCGCTGCAGGCGCTGGAAGCCACGGTCGCCCCATGGTTCAAGCCGCTCGCCTACGCGCTCATCCTGCTGCGGGCAGAGGGTTATCCCTGCGTTTTCTATCCGGATCTCTACGGCGCGAAATATACCGACAAGGGAAGCGATGGCCGGGATTACGAAATCGAGCTGACCAAAGTTTCCTGCCTGGAATACCTGCTTCTAGCGAGGAAAGATCATGCCTACGGAGAACAACACATCTATTTTGATGAACCCAACTGCATCGGCTTCACCCGTCTGGGAGATAGCGAGCATAAGGGATGCGCGGTGGTGATGGGCAACCGCGGGGAATCCACCAAACCCATGGAAATGGGTGCCACCTATGCGGGAGCGACTTTCCTCGACCTGCTGGGCCATTGCCATGAAAGAGTGGATATCAGTGATGACGGCTGGGGCGATTTTCCCTGCCCCGCCGCGAGTGTCAGCGTCTGGGTTCCAGAGTGATCCATACTGGCACGCACCATCCTCTGGAAATTTCGCGGAGCGGAACGGAGTTTCCTCACCTCGGCGAGGACGCCCGACGTTTCCCTTGAAGCTTCTGTTTTCCAGATCCCCTTGTGGCCTGAGATATCGCCTGAAGTCAGCATGCTTTTTTAGATCTGCTCGTATATCTCCGTGGTGGCTTCCACGTCTTCACCGACGGGCTCGCCCTTCTGGATTTGCTCGACCCAAGCCCGCACGACAATTCCGCTCGTGTCGCTGCACGCCTGAAGACCATAGGAGTAGGGCCTCACTCCGGACGTGTGCGGAAAGGCGATGTCATGGATTCTTTCGTTAGGTTTCCCGTCCTGCCCGATGAGCCGGTAGGTGCCATCAATGTCCACACCTCCGGTATGCAGGACGACTTCCCCTTCATCCCGGAATAGATGATTCTTCTTCTCCTCCGGCAGACCTTCCACTTCCGCCGGATCCGCAAAGCAGGCGCGGGCTTTCCTAACGGTGCCGTTTTTCACCTGGCTGGTGAAGGGATACTCCTCCAGTTCCAGCGCCTTCTGTCCGCTGCAATCGATAAACATGCGGTATGTGACGGTTGATCGCTCATCATCGTTATCCACATGGATGGTGGTTCTACCATTGTCCTCCGGTTCTTCGGAAGGCGTTACCCTGCCCGGGATCATGTCCAGTTTGCCCGCATCATGGAGAGCCAGGATCGTGTTGGCGGAATCCAGCGGCATCGCAGCGATCACGTTCATCAGGAAGGGCATCACCACCGATTTCAGCCGCAGGTGATCTTCGGCCGGCATCAGCTCGCAGTGGAAATTGAGGGTGTATATCAGATCATCCATCACCTCCTTCCAATGCACCGGTTGGTGGTTCTTCACGGACTCCACCGCCTCCGCCATTTCCACCCGCATTCCTTCGAATGCATTCTCATAATCATGCTTTTCAGACATTGTCTCGACGAAGGAATCGAGGCCGAATTGCGGATCTTCCAACTTGGCCATCAGATCCGCCATCCCGTCCTTCCGGAATGCGTCCCTCAGCGCGGGACGGCATACCCTTTCATAGAATCTCTCAAGCCGCAGGAATCCGCTCTCATCCACCAGTGCTAACAAATTGTCACGATCCACATGCCGGTAGATTTTCCGCAATGGATTCACCTGGTCGAATTGCAAATGCGGCAGCATTCCATTGGCCGAGTGCATGGTGATCTTGAAATTCTCCGTCCCCGGATGCGGCAGATACGTCGATTCGCCGGATTCCTCCGTAAATTTCCCGTGGCGGTGCGCGAGGGATGAAACGACGTCGAACGCGCTCAGCGACGCACCTAATGTCCCGATTTCGAAATCATGATAGCGTCCTTTTTCCGGCAGCAGCTTGGCGATCGGCCATGGTGAAGCGTAGAAACCGTCCAGCGGCCTGTCCTTCTCCGCCCAGCAGTGACCGGTCGCGATGATGACCCTGTCGAAGCCCGCCATGGATCCATCCCCGGTCATCAGCTCGAAAGTGCCGTCTGCCGGGGACTCTACGATATCCATGACCTCGCATCCCGGACTCTCGCGGATCTCAAGTCCCGCCGCACGGAGCTTTCCGACGATCATTTGATACTGGGAGTTAAGATATCTGCCCAGAGCGAGGCGGCTGTATATTTCACTCTCGCTGATGGACTTATCATTCACGCCGAGGGACATCAGGAATCCTCGGTCTTGCTCCCGCAGCCATTGGGCAAAGGAAATGTCCAACTCCGGCAGCTCCTCGGACGAGATGTTGGACATATTGTGCCGGTCCGTATTCAGCGGGCTGTAGGGCATTCCCATTCCCATGATAGGACTCTTCTCGATGACGGAGATTCCGCCGAGCTGCCGTTTCAGGATTTCCACATGGTCGAGAAGATGCTTGAGAAGATAGATGGCGGAGGCACCGCTTCCGATGATTGCCAGATGCCGGATGTCTTTCATGATCTCAGATGATGTGAGGTGCCGTGTGGTTTGTGCCGTTTTCAACGTCCGGGAAGATCGGAGGGCCGATGGCAAAATCAAGGGAAACCGGTAATCTGCCGCTGGAGATTGATGTCGGCGGCCATCTCAGGCTGTTAAAACTTCGTTGGACGCCCGCCGACAGCGGGTGGAGGATGATGGAACCGCTCCATGAAAAACACCCGTCCGAATTGGATCACCCTTGGCCTTACGGCAGTCGCCGCCTCGTTTGTCACCCTCGCCGTCAAGAATTTCGTTTCAGGCGAGAAAAAAATCCGGCAGCGAATCCCGCGAAAGTATAGCATTGAGGATCCGCAGTTCGAGCGTTCGATGAGCCAGTTGCTCGGACCACCGATCCTGAGCGGCAACCGTATCACGCCGCTGAACAACGGGGTGGAAATCTTCCCGGCGATGCTGGCGGGAATCGCGGGGGCGATAACGTCGATCACTTTCGAAACCTACATCTACTGGACCGGCGAGGTGGCGGAGCAATTTTCCCACGCACTTGCAGCCAAGGCGCGGGAAGGAGTGAAGGTGCATGTGCTCATCGACGGCATGGGCTGCAATTGTGTGGAGAGCGAGACCCTGCGGCGAATGGTAGATGCCGGCGTGGAGGTGGAGGTATATCACCTCAAGACGCTGGGCCGGTTCAACCAGCGGACGCACCGCAAGCTGCTGGTGATCGACGGCTTGATCGGATTCACGGGCGGAGTGGGAATCGCCGATTCGTGGTTGGGCAACGCGGATACCCCGGATCACTGGCGGGATACACACTATCAGGTGGAAGGGCCGGTGGTGGCGCAATTTCAGGCGGCCTTCATGGACAACTGGATGAAAACCCGTGCTACGGTATTGCATGGAGACGTGTATTTCCCCGTGATCCCGGAGCAGGGCCCGCACCGCTGCCAGATGTTCAAGAGCTCGCCGATGGAAGGCAGTGAAAGCGCGCGGCTGATGTATTTACTCTCGATCACCGCAGCGGAAAAAAGCCTGCAGGTGGGCAACGCCTATTTCGTGCCGGACGATCTGGTGACGGAGACGCTCATCGCGGCGGTCCGGCGGGGAGTGACGGTGGAGGTTTTACTGCCGGGACAGCATTTTGACTCTGCACTGGTGCGCCACTCGTCCCGCCACCGCTGGGGCAGGCTGCTGGAAAATGGCGTGCGGATCTATGAATACGAACCGACGATGTATCACTGCAAGGTGATGATTATCGATGAACTGTGGGTATCGGTGGGATCGGCGAATTTTGACAACCGTTCCTTCCGTCTCAACGACGAAGCGAATCTGAACGTCTTCGACCGCGAGTTCGCACTGCGAGAGTGCGAGGACTTCCGCAAGGACAAGGACAGCGCCAGAGAAGTGACATGGAAGGAATGGAAGCATCGGCCCTTGTTTGAGAAAACAGCGGATGCTGCTGCTGCACTGCTCCGCTCGCAGGTGTAAGGCACGTATGAGATTGTTATTCTCGATAGGTCCTCCATTGAAAAAGCGTACCGGATCTATTTTCAGCCACATGGAGGGGCTGCGAGCCTACGCCCAAGAATGTCCGCCATTCGATCACGAAATTTATCGCCGCTGCGTTTGAATTGAAGGGGGTGGACCGGTGCATTCTGCGCGATCAAATCGTAGGGGCGTTGCGATGTGCATTGATGAAACGCATGCAACTAAAGGAACTTCCGCAAGGTTGAAACAGGCGGTGTTCCTGTTTTCATATTACACCAAGGTTTATACCGCGGAATCCGGGCGGGCGGGTCCAATGGCATGCGTGCTGCGACGGGTGACATTGATTCTAACCAGCCTCAGAAACCAACAGCCATGTCCTCCCGCAAAAAAGCACCGGCGTCCTCCACTTCCAAGTCCGTCCAACTGCCGGCGGAAACCCATCAAAGTTCCGATCACTCCGGGCATCCCGACCTCACGACCAACCAAGGTTTACCGATTGCGGACAATCAGAACTCCCTCAAGGCCGGAGAGCGCGGCCCCATCCTTCTCGAAGACTTCATTCTGCGGGAGAAAATCACCCATTTCGACCACGAGCGCATACCGGAACGCATCGTCCATGCTCGCGGATCCGGAGCCCATGGTTATTTCCAACCCTATGAATCCCTCGCGGATGTGACGATGGCGAATTTCTTGCAGGATCCCAAGAAACGGACGGAAGTGTTTGTGAGGTTTTCCACGGTGGCTGGAGGCGCTGGATCGGTGGATCTGCCGAGGGACGTGCGGGGATTCTCCGTAAAATTCTACACGGAGGAGGGAAACTACGATTTTGTCGGTAACAATATCCCGGTGTTTTTTATCCAGGATGCGATGAAATTTCCCGATGTAATCCATGCAGTAAAAATGGAGCCGGACCGCGGGTTTCCCCAAGCGGCCTCCGCCCACGCGACTTTCTGGGATTTCATCAGCCTGACTCCCGAGAGCATGCACATGGTCATGTGGGTCATGTCGGACCGGGCGATCCCACGCTCACTGCGGATGATCGAGGGATTCGGCGTTCACACTTTCCGACTGATTGATGCGAAGGGGGTTTCGCGCTTCGTAAAGATCCACTGGCGGCCGACCATTGGATCGGCTGCGGTGGTATGGGACGAAGCCGTTAAAATCAGCGGCGCGGATCCTGATTTCCACCGCCGTGATCTCTGGGAGGCGATCAACCGTGGCGCTTTCCCGGAGTGGGAACTTGGTTTCCAGATTTTCGATGAGGAAACAGCCGCAGGTCTCGATTTCGATATTCTGGATCCGACAAAGCTTATTCCTGAGGAAATCATTCCCCTGCGGATGGTTGGAAAGATGGTGCTCAATCGAAATCCCGACAATCATTTCGCGGAGACCGAACAGGTCGCTTTCTGCCCGAGCCACATCGTTCCCGGTATCGGATTCTCGGATGACCCTTTGCTGCAAGGACGGCTTTTTTCATATCTTGATACCCAACTGAGCCGTCTCGGCGGACCTAACTTCCATCAAATACCGGTGAATGCACCGCGTTGCCCGATGCGGAATTTCCAACGGGACGGGCTGCGGCAGATGGAAGTCCCCAAAGGACGGGTGGCCTATGAACCAAACAGTCTCGCACCCGAGGCTCCCCGCGAATGCCCCATGCATGGATTCCGAACCCATCCGGTCACGGAGAGCGGGGATAAGATCCGGAAGCGGGCGGAAACCTTCGCAGATCATTATTCGCAAGCCCGCATGTTTTTCCACTCGATGACGGAACCGGAAAAGAACCACATCGCCTCCGCAATCGCCTTCGAACTCGCCCACGTGGAGGTCAAGGAGATCCGCTGCAAAATGTTGGGTCACCTGAAGAACATCGACGGCGGACTTCATGATACGGTGGCCGCCGCTCTCGGCATGGAAGGGCAGACAATGCTGATAGAGCCCGCCGTCACGCCTAGGGACCTGGCTCTCTCCCGGTCCCTCAGCTTGATCTCAAAAGATCCCAAAACTCTCGTCGGACGGAAAGTGGGCATCTTCATTTGTGATGGATTCGACGGCCAGTTGCTCGTGACCGTCCAAAGCGCGTTGAAAAAGGAGAAGGCTGCTTTCGCTCTCGTCGCTCCGAAAATCGGGGGGGCCACCGGTTTGGATGGAACTCACGCGGAGGTGGATTTCGCCCTCTCCGGCGGACCCTCCTTTTTCTTTGATTCGGTGATTCTTCTGCTTTCTGAAGAAGGATGCGCGGAACTTTGCAGCGAGGCCGCCGCCGTCAACTGGGTGCGTGATGCCTTCGGCCACCTCAAAGTGATCGGTTATGTTCCTGCCGCCCGACCGTTGCTAGAAGCGGCGTCTGTTTGCGACGATGACGGAGTCTGCGAAATCGCTGACAAAAAAAGTGTGGCGGGATACGTCGCGGCCGCCAAGGCGGGAAGGCGTTGGGAAAGGGAGCCGATGCTACGAAGCATTGGATAGTCCGACTGGCCGACCCAATCCGTGGAGCATTGAATTAATCATCCAGCAAAGATGCAACTTGCAATCAATTCGTGCAAGATGCGACGTTCACCATGGTGCTAGAACGAAGGTTTCCCGGACACTTCGTTTGGAACGCTGTTTGCTAAGAGAACACGCGTCTGAATTCCGCAGGATGGGGCAGAAGCGGGCCCCTTCCGGGTTCCGTGTGTTCCCGTTGGCCAAAGAATGCTTCTCCCCACCGATCCACATAAAACACCCTAAATGACCCGGTTCGAAGAAAAATCCCCGCCTCTCATTTCATGGAGTGTCTGGCTCGCGACTGCGGTGGTGTTCGCAGCGGACTATTTCACTCCCTACGGTGTTTCCATCTACATGGTTTACATGGTGCCGATGGCGCTCTCATTCTTTTTCTGGCGGGAAAGATATCCGCTATGGGTAGCCTTGGCAGGAACGATCCTGATCATCTTCGCCTACTACACGACACCCGATGGACCAGGCAGGGAATTGTCAGAAATCAGACGGACCTTCGCCGTCATCACGTTGTGGATTCTGGCTGGCATCGGCTACCAATTCATCCGCGTCCGCCTCGCGGCGCGGCGGGAGACGTGGCTTCAGAACGGCCAGGCGGATCTGGCCGGAAAGCTGATGGGAGAGTTCACCCTTGCCAATTTGGCGGACAACGTCGTGGGATTTCTGGCAGAATACCTGAACGCCCAGGTCGGTGCGATGTTCGTGGAGGATGAGGGAGGCTATCGGCGGGCGGGTGTCTATGCCGCCACAGCGGATAGCGTGCCCGAGAGATTTTCCCCAGGCGAGGGATTGCTCGGGCAGGCGGTGAAAAGCGGCCGGATGAAGACCATCAACAATGTCCCCGACGACTATTTGATGATCGGATCGGGTTTGGGAAAATCCCTTCCCCGCCATTTGCTGATCGCTCCATTCACTTTGGAAGGAAACGTGAACTCCGTGCTGGAGTTCGGATTTTTCAACCCCATCCGCGAGTCCGACGAGGAACTACTCAAGCGGGCGGAATCCGCCGTGGCGGTGGCTATTAGATCGGTGAAATACCGCATGCGGTTACAGGAACTTCTGGAAGAGACGCAGCAGCAAACCGAGGAAGTGCAGGCCCAGAGCGAGGAGCTCAGGGTCTCCAACGAGGAACTGGAGGAACAAGGCCGCGCGCTGAGGGAGTCCCAGTCACGACTGGAACTCCAACAGGCGGAACTCGAACAGATCAACACCCAGCTCGAAGCACAAACCAAGGTTCTCGAACAGCAGAAGGACGGCCTCGCAGTCGCCAAGGTCAATCTGGAAACCAAGGCTCGCGAAGTGGAGCAGGCCAGCCGCTACAAATCGGACTTTCTGGCGAACATGTCCCACGAACTCCGGACACCGCTGAACTCCTCGCTGATCCTCGCGAAGCTTCTAGCGGAGAATCACGGTGGCAACCTGACGACCGAGCAGATCAAATATGCACTCACGATCGAATCCGCCGGCAAAGACCTGCTTACCCTCATCAACGACGTTCTTGATCTATCAAAGATCGAGGCCGGGCACATGGAGATGAATCCCGAGCCGGTGAAAATCCAACGGATGATGGCGGCCCTGCGCGATACGTTCGACCCCGTGGCCTCACAGAAATCACTCGAACTGGTGATCGAAGCGGATGCCTCGGCTCCGGCAGTCATCGAAACCGATCCACAGCGGCTCGAACAGGTGCTGAAGAATCTTCTATCAAACGCGCTCAAATTCACTGAAAATGGATCGGTCAAGCTGACAGTGAGCGCCGCGCCGGACAACCGCATCGCCTTCGCAGTGAGCGACACGGGCATCGGCATCGCTTCGGAAAAACAACGGGCGATCTTCGATCCGTTTTTCCAAGCGGACGGCACGACCGCCAGGAAGTATGGCGGCACCGGACTGGGCCTCTCGATTTCCCGGAACCTTGTTCGCCTGCTAGGTGGCGAGATCCAACTTGTCAGCGAGGTGGGATGCGGAAGCGCGTTTACCATTCTGCTTCCGCCGACCCATCAGCGACCGGCAATGAAAGATGAATATCACTCCGCCGCCGTTTCCACCCACCTGCTGCCGCCGACCGTGGAGCCACGGCAGCAACGGCAGGCCATCCCCCTGATCCCGGACGACCGGGAGCGTCTCACAGGAGCCGGACGGGTTATTCTGGCCGTGGAAGATGATGAACGGTTCGCCCGGATCCTTTATGACCTCGCCCACGAAATGAATTTCGAGTGCCTCATCGCGACCACTGCGGAAGAGGCCCTGGCCTTGTCCCAACAATACTTACCGAGCGCGATAGTGCTCGATGTGGGGCTGCCAGATAGCTCGGGACTCATCGTATTGGAGCGGCTGAAGTCCGACTCGCGGACCCGCCATATCCCGGTCCACGTAGTCTCGGCGCGGGACTATTCAAAAACCGCGATGGCGCTCGGGGCGGTAGGATACATGCTCAAGCCGGTCAAACGCGAACAGCTCGCAGATGCCTTCCGCAGTCTCGAAACACGCCTGACTCAAAAAATGCGGAGGGTGCTGGTGGTCGAGGATGATCCCGTACAGGTCGAGGCGATGCGCGATCTGCTCGGTTCGCGGGACGTGAATGCCATCTGCGCCCAGACCGCCGCCGAGTGTCTGGAGAAGCTGAGCGCCTCCACCTTCGACTGCATGGTGCTGGATCTGAGCCTCCCGGATGCCTCGGGGTTCTCGTTGTTGGAAACCCTCAGCAGCGAGGACTCCTATTCATTTCCGCCGGTGATTGTTTATACCGGACGGGAGCTGAGTCCGGACGAGGAACAGCGTCTGCGCCGTTATTCGAAATCGATCATCATCAAGGGAGCGAAATCTCCCGAACGGCTGTTGGACGAGGTCACCTTGTTTCTCCATCAGGTTGTGTCGGATCTGCCTCCTGAAAAGCAGAGGATGATCGAGAAATCGAACAACCGCGACGCTGCCCTTGAAGGACGCCGCATCCTGGTCGCCGAAGATGATGTTAGGAATGTTTTCGCCCTGACCAGCGTGCTGGAGGGCCGCGGAGTGACGCTCCGCGTTGCGCGAAACGGTCTCGAAGCGATCGCGGCCCTGGAAGCCACACTGGGAAATCCGGCGGAGGAAATCGACCTCGTCCTGATGGACATCATGATGCCTGAGATGGACGGCCTCACTGCGATGAAGGAAATCCGCAAGCGGAGGCAGTGGAGCAAGCTGCCGATCATCGCCCTCACCGCGAAAGCGATGCGGAGCGATCAGGAGATGTGTCTTCAGGCTGGCGCGAATGATTATCTCTCCAAACCACTGGATGTGGAGAAACTGCTATCGCTCATCCGCGTCTGGATGCCCAGATGAAAAGCTCGGCCACTGACACCGAGGAGATCGAGCTGCGACTGCTGCTCGAGGGGATCTATCTAAAGTGCCACCACGATTTCCGCTCCTACTCGCCCGCTTCCCTGAAGCGGCGCCTGCTCCAGGCGAGGGATCATTTCGGCTGTCAGACATTTTCCCAGCTCCAGCATCGGGTGCTTCATGAGCCTGAGACGCTGGGAAGGCTGCTGCCGTTTCTAACTGTCCAGGTCAGTGACATGTTCCGTGATCCGACCTACTTCCGCGCGCTTCGGGAAAAGGTTCTCCCTCATTTGAAAACCTATCCATCTTTGAAAGTATGGATCGCCGGATGCAGCGCTGGCGAGGAGCTTTACTCGATGGCGATTCTGTTCCGCGAGGAGGGCCTGGAAAACAGGACCATTTTCTATGCCACGGATATCAATAGCGAGGCGTTGGAAAAGGCGCGCGCCGGAATTTACGATCTGGACCGCATCTCACAATTCTCGGAGAACCACCGCCGCTCGGGTGGGAAGTCATCTCTATCAGACTACTGCTCGACAGGCTACGGCCGCGCGAAGTTCGACCCGACACTCCGGCAGCGGGTTGTTTTCTCCGACCACAGCCTCGTCTCTGATGCGGTCTTCGCAGAAACGCAGCTGATTTCCTGCCGCAATGTTCTGATCTACTTCAACCGCGACTTGCAGGACCGGGCCATCGGTTTGTTCGGCGACTCGCTGGTCCGCAAGGGATTCCTAGGACTCGGCTCCAAGGAAAGTCTGCGCTTCTCCGCACATTCTGCCGGATTTACCGAGTTTGACCGCGAAGACCGCATTTACCGGAGAAAGGGCGAACCATGAACGAAGACACTGCCACACCTCCCTCTGCCGTAGTGATCGGCGCTTCGGTGGGCGCGATCAAAGCGCTCTCCATCATCCTGCCAGCGCTGCCTGCCAACTATCCTTTCGCGGTGTTCGTGGTGGTGCATTTGCCGCCTGACAGAAGAAGCCTGCTGGCGGATATTTTCGCGTCCCGGTGCGCCATCGCCGTGAAAGAGGCGGAGGATAAGGAGGTCATCCGGGCATCCACCGTATATTTTGCGCCGGCGGACTATCATCTGCTGGTGGAGCCGGATTTCACGCTCTCCCTGTCCAGCGACGAGCCGGTTATCTACTCCAGACCGGCCATCGACGTTCTGTTTCAATCGGCGGCCGACGCCTATGGAGACCTGCTCACCGGAGTGGTACTAACGGGTGCTAGCAGCGACGGTGGGAATGGTCTCAAGGCAGTCTGCCTGGCCGGCGGGCGGGCTATCGTCCAGCGTCCCGACACTGCAGAAGAAAGTGCGATGCCGAAAGCGGCCCTCGCTGCCTGTCCTGCCGCAAGTCCCTTGTCTCCCGGAGAAATTGCCTTCGCTTTAAACGCCCTTGTCCCCGCATTTTGAAATGTCCGAAACCGCATCCATCAAGTTTCTACTCGTCGATGACCTGGAGGCCAACCTCCTCGCGCTGGAAGGATTGTTGAAACGGGATGGTCTGGAACTTTTGAAGGCAAAATCAGGTCATGAGGCACTGGAGTTGCTGCTGTTGCATGAGATCGCCCTCGCGTTCGTGGACATCCAGATGCCCGGAATGAGCGGCTTCGAGCTGGCGGAGATCATGCGCAGCACCGACCGGACGCGCGGCACGCCGATCATTTTCCTAACTGCCGGAATGGTTGATCAGGAGCGGCGGATACGGGGATACGAGACGGGTGCCATTGATTTTCTACCGAAGCCGATCAACCCGGTGATTCTTCTGAACAAGGCGGCGGTATTTTTCGAACTCGCATGCCAGCGGCAAGGACTGCTGGAGAGCGAACGGAAACTAAGGGAAGCGAATGACAAACTTGAATGGAGCAACGCGGAACTGGCCCGTACATCTCGCAGCAAGGATGAGTTCTTAGCCATGCTCGCGCACGAACTCCGCAATCCGCTAGCTCCCATCCTCACGGGCATGGAGGTCCTGCGTGCGAATTCCGGTGATGCGGCTGTTGTCGAAAAAATCAGCGGCATGATGAACCGGCAGGTCGGGCAGATGGCCCATCTCATTGATGACCTGCTGGATGTCTCAAGAGTCAGCACGGGGAAGATCGAACTTCAAATGAGCGCCGTCCGTATGGGGGAGGTTATTAAACAAGCGGTCGAATCGGTGCAGCCACTGGTCGATGATCTGGAACACGAGTTGTTAGTGGAAAATGCCGTGCCGGACCTCACGTTGAAGGCCGATCACCATCGCCTGACCCAGGTGGTTTCCAATCTCCTGTCGAACGCTGCGAAATATACTCCGCCGGGAGGAAAGATCGTTCTCACTCTGAGCACCGTCGGCGGCTCGATCAAATTGTCAGTTAGTGATAATGGGAAAGGCATCAGTCCGGAAGACCAAGCCACTGTCTTCGATCTCTTTGACCAAGGGGCATCCGGATCGAAGGACGGTCTGGGAATCGGCCTGACACTGGTGAGATCGCTGGTGGAGATGCACGGTGGATCGATTTCGCTAACAAGCGATGGCGAGGGACATGGCAGCGAGTTTGTTGTGGAGATTCCCGGAGTGGAACAGATGGGCATTTCTAATCAACCGGAGCCGGTGCAGGCTGCCCATTTCTCCGGGAAATTCCGAGTACTCGTGGCAGATGATGGTAAGACAACCGCCGATATTCTCGGGATGTTCTTCCGGATGGAGGGGATGGAGTGCGAAGTGGTTTACAACGGGAAGAAAGCTGTTGAGGTAGCGCGGCGCCTGTCACCCCAGCTCGCTTGTTTTGACTTGGGAATGCCAGTCATGGATGGCTACGAAGCGGCACGCCGGGTGAAGAAGCTTTGTCCGGACACGTATATCGTGGCTCTGAGCGGATGGGGAGCGGACGAAGACCGCCGCAGATCTGCGGAGGCAGGCTTCGATGAACATCTGGTAAAGCCGGTTAAACCGGAGGATTTGCGACAGTTGTTAGCGCGCGTCCAGCCCAAGTTGTCCTCTGCGGTCGGCTGACCGTACCGAACGCCGACCGGTAATCTGGCGGGAGCAACTCGTGAGGAATTTGACCGATATGGCCAATATTCACAAGTCACTCCCACGACCGTTTTAGACTCATGCTTTTTGTCAGAGCGCGGGTCATATAGGCCCGGTTCAAGAAAAGGCAGGAACCGGTATGGTCGATGAAGTTCCGATTGAAGCCGGTGAGTCATCTTCGCTGGTTTGCTCTGATACTTGGCTTTTCAAATCACTTCCGTTCATCCCAGGCTTGATAACCACCTTGATGCAGCCGTCGGTTTTGGTTCTGAATTTTTCGTAAGCTTCAGGTGCGTCCTCCATCGAAATACGATGCGTGATGAGGAACGGGGGATCAATTTCACCGGCTTCGACCGCGTCGATGCAGCGGTCCGGGCTGCGCCCGCCAGTCATTTCCATCAATCGTTCGTGAATGGGTTCGTCGTCAAAATTCAGGGTCTCGGCGCGCCCGTGAATCCGAGCCATTTCGAGCCTTTCTGAAACCCGGTCGATGGCGATCACCCGTTCCGCCCCGAACATCCAAGCACACTGGACTGAGGATTGGCCGACCGGACCGCAGCCCAAGACCGCCACGGTGTCACCCGCCTCGATACCGGCGTTCTCCGCCGCCATGCAACCCGTCGGGAAGATGTCTGATAGGAAAAGAACCTGTTCGTCTGGCAGATCGGAGTCGATTTTGATCGGGCCCATATCCGCATGGGGGACCCGGAGATAATCCGCCTGACGGCCGGGATACCGTCCCCTCATTCCGGAATAGCCGAACAGTCCCGCAGGTGCATGGCCCATGGCTGCTCGGGCGAGATCCGCTCCGGGATTGGTGGTGTCGCAGCAGGAAAAGTGTGTCTTCTGACAAAAGTAGCAGCTCCCGCATGCGATTACGAAAGGAACGACCACGCGATCCCCATCGGTTCGTGTCCGATGATGTCTCCTTCCTCCATGGTGGGAGTTATACCATCGTATAGGTGCAGATCGGAGCCGCCCGCAACTCGCCTTGATGCGGATGATGATATCGCGGGGATCGGGGATTTTCGGGTCCTCCACGTTGTCCACACGGACATCGCCTTTTCCATGCCGGCATAGTGCTTTTATTTATGAAGGCTTCCAGTGGTCATACAAAGAACCATCGATTCCATTAACCGGATCCCGTTATCTGGAATCAATCGGGCTTCAATTTCAGCGAATTGTTTCATGATGTTCTTAGGGTGGCTTCTACAAAAAACTTTCAAGGTCCCGGAATTGCATGCCGCAATCCAGATATTGCATGTTGCAAACTTATCGCGCCACTGGCGGTGAGAGAATGGCGGTAATGGTGGATTCGGGGGGTGGCGTGGAATATGCAACGAATCAGGCGAACTTCAAACCCTGAAACCATGACTCCGATTGATCCTGTGAAATCAGCAAGTACCGACCCGCGCGCTTCGATGGCCCCTCCCTATGTTGACGAAAATCCGGAAATGACCTTGGTCGAGCAGGGTCTCGATACTGCTGAAAACGAAGTCCGAGAAGCCGTGGCCGACGAGTATCAGGCATCGGCGAAACAAAGTGACGACGAGGACGAGGAACTCGACGACATTGATTTCCCGGCTGAGGACGATTCTCCTACCGCGCCGGAAGTGGCAGCAATACATGAGGAGGCCATTCTACCTGATATATATGAAGATATGGATGATGACGATGAGGATTACGACGAAGAATGAGGATTAGGAGGACACCAGCCTTGGTACGGAGCGTGCGAAAGCTCAGCGCGTGGTCTGGCCTGTGCAAGGCCGTTGGCCTTAATAATGAAGTCACTTTCGTTGACATCTCCCGCAAAGGGCTTCATCGGATCAGGCAACGGTGGGCGAGTTGTAGGCGAGAATCGGCAGAATAGTGCGGATTTCCTCGGTGAGCAACGGCGCTTCCCCAGTAGGATCGCTGTCTCGGATGGACAGGAAAACGCCGAGCCAATAGCTCGCCTGTCTGCTGGGACAGGCCTCGTTTTCCAGAATGCGGATGGCTTCATCGAACCGACCGCTTCTGGCGGCACGCATCGCGAGTGGCAACGGACGCTTTTCCGGGCGGATGACAAAATCGATTACTTGGCGCAGGTCCACCGGGCGCACCGGTTTAAGGAGAAAATCGACGACGCCGTGGCGGATGGCGCACAGGGCTGCGGCGGGTGTGAGGGCGGCGCTGCACAGCACGATGGGAATGGGATTTCCTCCCTCGCGCAGGGAACGGATCACGCCGAGACCGTCGATCTCCGGCATGCGCAGGTCGAGGATCATGATGTCGAAACCGACCGCCGCGATGCGCTCCAGCGCCTGGTGTCCGTTAGCGGCGGTTTCCACAATGGTGGATTTGGTCGTGAGGGCGTAGGCAAAGCCGAGTCGCAGAGTCGGTTCGTCATCCACGATCAGCACTTTGAGCTTTTCGTCGTCAGGAATGTCGCTGCTGTCAGGCGGTGGGGACATCGATGAAGAATTCAGTTTGGTTGTCCGTCCGCTCGCGCAATCCGATGCGTCCTTCGTGCGCTCTCATGATTTCGCGGCAGATGAAAAGGCCGAGTCCGATGCCTTCGGAGTCCTGTCCGGGTGCCCGATAGAACCGCTCGAAAATCCGGCTATGGCTACCTTCCGGCACGCCCGGCCCTTGGTCGATCACGGAGACCCGGACGTGGTCGGCGTCTGGTTTTGAAAGGCGCAGGGTAATCTTTCCTTTGACCGGGCTATGTTTGACGGCATTGGAAACGAGGTTGTTCAGGACCTCGTCGAAGCGGATGGGATCGGCTGAAATTTCTGAAAAATCACCATGACCTTGGTCGATTTCGATTTCGATTTCCTTCGACGAAGCAGCGGCCGAATAGAGCTGTGCGGTGCGGGCGATGTTTTCCCGCACGTCTAGCGGGATGCGGGTGAGCTCGGTGGCTCCGCTTTCCGCGCGGGAGAGGTCCAGCAGGTTGTTGAGCGTGGCGAGCAGGCGTTCGCAATCGTCATTGGCGGACGTGATCATGATTTTCTGCATCTCGTCGAGCGGGCTGGATCGTTCCTCTAGCAAAAGATGCAGGACCATGCGGATGCCGGTGAGCGGCGTCTTGATCTCGTGGCTGACGGTGGAGAGCAGGTTCGTCTTCATGTCGTCCAGCCAGCGGATGTGGCTGACGTTGTGGAGCAGGATCGCCCAGCCGGACTGGGAGGCGTAGTCGGAATCGAAACGGAAAATGCGCGGTAGATAGTAGTATTCCTGCTCCTCGATGCGGAACAGCAGCGCTTCCCGCGGATCTTCCGGCAGAAAGTGCGCTTGCGTTTTCCGACACTCGTCGAGGATGTGCTGGATCTTAAGCGGCAGGCGCCCGGCGATGCCGAGTTTCTCCATCAGATTTTCCGCCGAGGGATTGATCTGGATGATGCCGGTATCGTCGCTGAGGACGAAGACGGGCGAGGGGATGGCCTCCAGGATGGCGCGGTTGACCATGTTAGCGCGCATCAGGTTCTCGTCGTTCTGGCCGCGACGGAATTTGAGTTCGGCAGCCATTCCGTTGAACGCGGCAACGACTTTGGAGAACTCGCTTCCCGGCGCGGGCTCTGGCAGGGTGAGTTCGAAATTCCCTTTGCTGATCTCCTCAATGGAACGATGAAGGTTCGCCACCGGATCGACCAGATGGCGGACGAGTTGGAAATAAATCAGAGCTGCGATGGATGTTCCTAATACTACCAGCGTCACCACGAAAATTGTATTTCTGCTGGATCCTTCAACGATTTGTTTGGCTCCTGAAAACAACTTCTCTTCACTGAGAGTCATCACATTCTCGGTAAGATCGGTGAGCCGCTGGGTCTGCATGCTCTGAAACTGGAGCAGTTTCTGGCGGTCGCTGCGGTCCACGGCCGCGCCGCTGAAGAATTTTTCATAACCCTCGCAATAGGTGTCGAAAACCTGGTCCAGCCGGGTCATCACGCTTTTCCACCGCTCGTCGTCTCCACCGCTCTGGCGGATGATCGCGATCTGTGCCGCGAGTTGTTGGCGGCTCTGGTCAAAGAGCGCGCGATTTTCCGGAGTATCCGGAGCGGCGGAGGCCAGCCCAGGCAGGTAGGAGTTGTTGATGGTGACGGTGAGACTCCGGATCGTCTGCGCGGCGTCTATGGCCCGGTAGTCAGTGTGCAGACGGGTGTCGAAGCCGCTCACGGATTCCCTCATCAGCATCAAAGCGGCGGCTCCCACGCTCCATAACAGGAGGATGATGGTGAGCAGACCGTAAAGAAGCCGGAGGCGCAGCATGGGGTGGGTTAGGATCTGTTAACCCATACCGAAACGTTTCCGTTTCCGATAGAGTGTGGCCTTGTCGATGCCGAGGACGGACGCCGCATCCGCGAGGGACGGTGCCCAGCCGAGCACTTTGATCATGTGCGCGTGCTCGATTTCATCAAGGCTATGTTCGCCGCCGATGCCCAGAGCTCCGGGATCGGCCGCGGTGGCACCAGTGACGACGCCGGCAGGACGGGGCAGATCCTCGGCCTCGACCTTGGCCCCTTGGGCGAGGATGGTGGCACGCTCGATGGCGTTGCGCAGTTCGCGAAGATTTCCCGGCCATTGGTGGCGCATCAGGGCACTGCGGCCGCTTTCGCTGAAACCTTCGGTTTTCCGCCCGAGTTGACCGGCGAAGAACTGGAGGTAGTCCTTCGCGAAGCGGATCAGATCGGCCGGTCTTTCCCGCAATGGAGGGACGTTGATGCTGATGACGTTGAGGCGGTAGTAGAGATCCTCGCGAAACTCGCCGGAGCTGATCCGCGTCTTGAGGTCTCGGTTAGTGGCGGCGATGATGCGGACGTTGGCGGTGCGGATCTTGTTTTCACCGAGGCGCTCGTATTCGCGCTCTTGTAAGAGGCGCAGGAGCTTCGGCTGGATTTCCATCGGGAGCTCGCCGATTTCATCAAGGAAAAGCGTGCCGCCGTCCGCCGCGTGGATTTTCCCCCAAGTGTCCTTGATGGCTCCGGTGAACGATCCGCGCATGTGGCCGAAGAGCGCGCTTTCCAACAACTCCTTCGAAAGACTCGGGCAGCTCACAGTGACGAACGGCTTGTCGCGCAGATGGCTGCGTTCGTGGATCTCGCGGGCGATGGCGCTCTTGCCGGTGCCACTCTCACCGAGAATCAGAATGGACGCGGAGGTCGCGGCAGCGCGGAATGCGACGGCAAACTCATCGCGCGTTTTATCGTCCTCGGGAGCGAAACGCAGCGGCGGCGACGAATGGCGGACTTCGCTTTTCAGCTCCTGAACGGTTTCCTTCAGTTGCACGACTTCTCCCTGGGTGCGGATCGCCTTCTGCGCCTTGATCAGAATGGCGCGGAGTTCGTCCGGTGTGAACGGCTTTTCCAAGTAATCAAACGCGCCGAGCTGGGTCGCCTTGACGGCCGTGGAGACGGACGAATGTGCGGTGAAAATCGTCACCAATTGGTGCGGTTTCATCACGAGGATTTTCTGAAGAACATCGAGCCCGTCCTCATCCCCGAGACGGAGATCGAGGAACACGAGATCGAAATTTTCTTCTTTGATCCGACGGAGGGCGAGGGTGCCGTCTTCGGCTGTCTCCACGTAATGACCTTCCGCCTCCAGTGCGATTGAGGTGGTGAGTCGGATCGATTTTTCGTCGTCAACGATAAGAATGTCCATGCAGTTGGGATTATTTTGGTAACCAGTCTTATCATTCCGTATGCCGTCGCGGTACGAATCGGCATGTCTCTGAAAACCAATGGTTTGAAGATCGTCCTTGGACATGGAATCCTTCACCATTCATGCAAAATGCATGGATCGCAAATTGCCAGATGCAGTTTGCACCCCACAGTCTTGAAATCAAGGCCTTATGCGACTGACAAGGCCTTGGGGGGAATTTCGAGCGTAGCCCGATCAGGCTGACGATGATCTCACGGGTGGCCAAGGCGCGTCCGCGCCAGTTCGTGCTGATATGGTTGAACATGCGGTGTTCGATCTTGTTCCACTTGCTCGTTCCCGGCGGGTAGTGGCAAACCTCGATCTCAAGTCCGCTTTCCTCCGCGAAGCGCTGCAACGAAAGTTTCCAAAGGCGGACACGGCTGCCGTTGCTGCCACCCCCATCCGCCGTGACCAGCAACCTGCCCGCCTTCGGATAGAGGGTGGATCCCATCTCACGCCACCAGCGGCGCAGCGATTCCACGGCGAATTCCGCCGTGTCGTGATCGATCCCCACGCTCACCCTGCCTTCGTTGCGGATCACGTCGTAAATTCCGTATGGGGTCACCTTGCCGAGGGTCTTGTCGATGAAATCATAAACGTTGGCCTCCTCGGGCTGGCCTTTGGGTTGCCACTCCCGCCCCTTGTTGGCAAAGGTGCCGACCAGTTCTTTCTTTTTGGCGTCGATGCTCACAACCGGCTGTCCCCCGGCTTGGTAGGCGTTGACCTTGGCGGTGATATTGGCGAACTGGGCGTCACAGTGTTCGTGGGTTCCGCCCTCTTTGGTCTTGCGCATTGCCTGGAGGCTGAAGCCGCTTTTCTTGAGCAAAGCGGCGACGGCCCTGTCGCTCACGCAATGACCGATGGAGCGCAGTTCTGCTGCCGGCGCGGAAGTGCTCTTGGCCGTCCAACGCAACGGACTCTCGGGATGGCCGCCGGTCACGGGATCGACCAGGTGTTCGAGATCGGCAGCCAGCGAGGGTGATTTTTCGACCAGCCGCTTGCGACCGCCGCCCTTGCGCCTGCTGACATGGCCGGGGAGGGGTGTGCGGTTGGGATCGGAAAGCTCTGCGATTCCCCGAGCCACCGTCCGGCGGGATAATCCCGTAGCCTCAACCACCCGGGTGATACCGCCGTATCCGAGACTCCGGGCTTCCGCCGCAGCCCAAAGCCTCAAGCCCGCCCGGTGAGGAATGCGGAAATGGCAGTGAACTTATCAGCGAGAGAATGAACGGTCGTGAGCATGAAAACGCTTAATAAAACTTAAACAGTATGCGGCATTTATTATTTCGCTCGTCCTAAGCATCACTAGACTCGAGAAACAAAAGTGGGGGTGGGGCGGGATCCACTCGGACCATCCGCTCCACCCCCAGGTTCCCTCTCCTGTCTGGAGATCTGTTATATCATGCGTCCAGCCTGAGGGCGGCTTTTTGCGCGGCGCTTTTTGCTTCGATCTTGCCGCCGCCACCATCGGAGTTGGTGAGGCGCATGCCGACGGGTTTCGAAACACCGAACTCTTCCATCGTCACGCCATACATCACATCGGCGCGGGCCATGGTGCGCTTCGAGTGGGTGACGATGATGAACTGGCTACGGTCGATGAAACGGTCCAACACTTTGACGAAGCGGTTGATGTTCGACTCGTCGAGCGGTGCATCGAGCTCGTCGAGAACGCAGAACGGGCTGGGCTTGATCATGTAGATCGAGAACAGCAGCGCGACGGCGGTCATCGAGCGCTCGCCACCGGATAGAAGCGTGATCGACTGGAGCTTTTTGCCCGGTGGCTTCGCGATGACCTCGATGCCGGATTCCAGCGGATCGCTTTCATCGATCAGTGTTAGATCGGCTTCGCCCTTTTCACCGAAGAGTTCCTTGAACATCTCGCGGAAGTTGATTCTGACCTGAGCGAAGGTTTCCGAGAAAAGGCGCTGGGTCTCGGTGTTGATGCGGTCGATGACTTCCAACAGCTCGGCTTTGGAGGAGACGAGATCGTCGTGCTGGTTCTTGAGAAAGGTGTAGCGCTCCTCCAGTTCGTCATATTCCTCGATGGCGTCGAGGTTGACCGGGCCCATCGCATCAAGGCGGCGTTTGATATCGGCGACGATGGATTCAACAAAATCCCAATCGGGCTCGCCGACCATTTCACCGGGAATTTCAATCGCATCATCGCTGGTGCCATCGACGACCACCGTCGGCATGTCGTCATCGGCATTGTCATCCGAATCATCGCCGGTGACGAACGACTGACGTCCACCGCGGCCTTGCAGGGCTTTCTGCGAGGCGATGGAAGCGAGCAGTGCG
Organism: Verrucomicrobiales bacterium; assembly: GCA_038204755.1. Taxonomy (GTDB): domain Bacteria; phylum Verrucomicrobiota; class Verrucomicrobiia; order Verrucomicrobiales; family Akkermansiaceae; genus Luteolibacter. The sequence continues at coordinate 2,914 of JBBRCO010000020.1, read as the reverse complement.
TGGGCGTCCGGCTCGAAGGTGGCGAGATCGATCTGATGGCGTTCCTGAATGGTGGTGACGAGGCTGTCCAGGCGGAGTTCGAGTTTTGTAGCGGCGATTTCCTCGCGGCCCTTTTGCTCGTTCACCTTCGAGTGGTCACGGCGGACGGCGGCGAGTTGGGTCTCGGCGGTTTCAATCGCTTCCAACAGTACGGTGCGGCCTTCGGAGCGGGAATTGATCTCGACTTGCAGGTCCTCGACTTCGGCGCGGTGGGTTTCGCATTCTTCGGATAGACGGGCGTTTTCACCGTGCGCGGCTTCGATGCGTTGGTCGAACGAGGAAATTTCCGTCTCACGGCGGATGGCGGTCTGGCGGAGTTCGGATAGACGCGCTTCCATCGGCTTCTGCTGCTCTTCGGCGGACTGCTTCGCGCGGCGCTCTACGGCGAGCTCGGTGCGGAGTTCGTTCAGCTCATCGACGATATCCTGCTCCCGGCGGACGACCGCATCCGACTCGGACTGCAGGCGGCGGCCTTCGTTTTCGAGGGCTTCCAAACGGTCGCGGGCGGAGGCGAGTTCACCTTCCATCTGCTCGCGCCCTTCGGCGGCGGCGCGGTCGCGTTGGTCGAGTGCGCCGCGCTCCCATTTGACGTTTTCGATCTTGGTGTCGAAATTTTCCACCTCGCGGGTGGCGAGGCTGAGTTGGCCCTGGAGCGTTGATAGATCGACCTTCTGGCGTTGCAGGCGTTCGCGGGAAACTTCGACTTCTTCGCGGAGTTGTTCGAGACGGGATTCCAGATCGATCACGCGCTGGCGGGCGGCTTCATCGGCCAGGGCGAGGGTTTCGACTTCGGCACCGAGGGAACGGGCTTCGTTTGCGAGTTCGAGAACCGAGGTGGTGCCTTCTGCGCCGGTGCCGCCGCGGAGGATGCCTTCGCCGGTGAGGATGACACCTGCCAGAGTGACGAAGGTGATGTCAGGATGCGATGCGCGGAGGCGTAGCGCGGTGGCTTGGTTAGGAACGATGAGGACCTTTTCCAGCAGCCGCTCGATGACGGCGGAAATGCGTTTGTCGGACTTCACCCGATCAAGCGCCCATGCGGTGGCGCCTTCGGGAAGCGCTTCCATTTGCGTGCCGGTGGAGTGGGGGATGAAGGTTTCCGGCAGAATGGCCGCGACGCCTAACTGTTTCTCAGTGAGGCGGGTGATGATCGACTCGGCGACGGCCTGGTCCTGGACGAGGACTGCCTGGAGGTGGTTGCCGAGCACGGCTTCTACGGCGCGCGCGCAGGTGTTGTCCGCTTCGATGAACGAAGCAAGCACGCCGTGGATGCCGGGCTTGAAAGTATCGGGTTGGCCGAGGCCGGCGAGAACGCTCTGGGTGCCTTTTTCAAAGCCTTCGCCGCTTTCAACGAGCTGGCGGACGGCGTCGAAACGGGCGGAGCGCTGGGCGAGCACCTTGTTGGACTCGACGGCGGCGGCGCGGGCGGCATCGAGGTCGCCACGGGTATGCTGATAGGCGCGTTCGGCGCTTTGGAACGTCTCTTCGAGTTCCGTGAGTTGGGAGCCGGTGGCATCGACTTCGCTGGCGATGCGCGATTGCTCGGCGCGGAATTCTTCAAGCTCCAGGCTGAGGCGTTGCTCCTCGTCGGCGAGTTGGCGGGCGCGATCGCGGTTGCCTTCTAGCTGGGCGAGCGAGCTTTCGATTTTCGCCTGCAGGGAGGCGATGATCGTCTGGGCACGGTTCGCTTCGCCACGGGTTTCGCGGAGGGCGGCTTCGATGCGTTCGCGCTCCTCGCGGGTGCCCTTGGTGCGGGTTTCCTGCTCGGCGAGCTGGATTTCCTTCTCAGCGATGATGCGGCTCAGTTGGTCGAGCGATTCGTTAGCGGCGATGAAATCGAACTCCTGTTGGGCCAGCTTTTCGCGGGTGGCGGAGATGTCCTCGTGGTTCTGGCGGATGCGGGATTCGAGCTCTGCCTTGCGCTCGTCGTTGAATGCCATGCGGCCGGCGGCGGAGTTGAGCGCGTTGCGGTGCTCGTTGAGGCGCTGCCGGAGTTCGGCGAGTTCGCCTTCGAAAATCCGCGCGGCGGTGCGGGCTTCAGTGACGGCTTCTTCCTTTGCGGGAAGCTGCATTTCCAACTCCGTGTCGCGCACTTCGAGACCGCGGATGGAAACGCTGAACTCATCGCGCTCGGCGGTGAGTTCGACGAATTTCTTGTGGCCGAGATGGGTGTCGAGCACCCGGGTGTCGGCGGCGAGCGCCTGATAGCGGCGGGCTTTGGCGACCTGGCGCTTCAGCGAATTCATCCGGCGCTCTTGCTCCGCGAGCACGTCGGACACGCGCAGCAGGTTGGCCTCGGTGAAATCAAGTTTACGCAGTGCTTCCTTTTTCTCCTTCTTGAATTTCGTAATCCCGGCGGCCTCCTCGAACACCGCGCGGCGTTCTTCCGGCTTCGAAGAAAGAATCTGGTCGATCTGGCCCTGCGCCATGATCGAGTAGGCGGTGCGGCCGATGCCGGTGTCCATCAGCAGGTCGTGAATGTCCTTCAGGCGGCAAAGCGTGCCATTGATCCGATACTCCGAGCGCCCGTCGCGGAAAACCCGGCGGGTGAGGGCGACCTCGTTAAAATCCACTTTGAGCGGGCCTTCGCAATCGGCCATCGTCAGGGTGACCTCCGCCATGCCGAGCGGCTTGCGCTTTTCAGTGCCGTTGAAAATGACGTCCGCCATTTCACCGCCGCGGAGGGCTTTTGCGGAAGTCTCGCCGAGCACCCAGCGGATCGCATCGACCACGTTGGACTTGCCGCAGCCGTTCGGGCCGACGATGCCGGTCACGCCTTGGGCGAATTCGAAGAGGGTTTTATCGGCGAATGACTTGAAGCCGTGGATTTCGAGAGTTTTGAGATACATTCAGACAGGATGAGGTTAGGGGTGAC